>JALTGP010000136.1 GCA_027076905.1 Campylobacteraceae bacterium
AAGTGTAACACAATTTGAGTTAAAGGTTTTTGATTGTGTTGAGTTTTAAAATAGATTAGGAGTAAAATCTACGCCACAATCTGTTCAAAAGGTTTTACTTGCTCAAACAACTCCTCTTTTTGAAGAGAAACTTTATGTAAATCATAACTATTTTGAAGATTTAACCAAAGTTGTGGCGATGTTCCAAAATATTTAGAGAGTCTAAGTGACATCTCTACTGTTATGCCTCGTTTTTGATTAACCAATTCATTAATGGCACGAAAAGAGGTATGAAGTGCTTTTGCTAAATTGCTCTGTGTCATATTTAAAGGAGATAAAAACTCCTCTTTAAGTATCTCTCCTGGGTGTGTTGGTTGTCGTTCTAACTTTCTCATTATTGTCTCCTTAATGGTAATCTGTTATCTTAACATCGTAAGCATTTTCATGTTCAAATTTAAAAATAATGCGATACTGTGTAGGTTCGATTTCATCGAACATCATATCACTATCCAATTCCCATCAATACCATTCTATTTTTCATATTCGGTTTTGACGTTCGATAAAATCGAACCTACCTGTTGTGAACCTCCTCCAAAACTGCCAAAACTAAGAAACCTCCCTCCCACAAAAGCTCTACTTGAAAAATCAAAAGTCAAAGTCCAAACGCTTATAGCTAAAGTTAAATCTTTAAATATTTCAGTTTATTGTCCTGCCCTCACACAACGCACATAATAGTCATAAGACTTATCGTAGTAGTACGTGCCACCACCGTAGAAGTAGACATACCACGCATAGTTAGTGCCACTTGCATGGGTAGTAGACGACCAATAGAAGTGAGAGGTAAAACCTTTTTTCTTATAGCAATTTTGATATTGACTATTATTTTTATTCTTATTCCATTCAGCAGAATTATCTTTATCCATTTCGCCACCACAATCTGTCACAACTTTTTTAAGCTCCTCTATTGTTGGCAATCTACCACCACTGGCTCTACAAATCTCTTTAGCCTCTTTCCAAGTAGCTTTTTTGTTTATTGGTGTCATCCATTTTGAAGTAGAGGTAGGTTTTGGTGTAGAAACAGGTTGAAGTCGAACAACTGTAGGTTTAGGTGTAGAGATAGGAGCAACACCCCCACTCTTCAAAACAATATTAGGAACACGTTGAGCAAAAACTTGTGGTACTTGATGTTC
>JALTGP010000137.1 GCA_027076905.1 Campylobacteraceae bacterium
AAATGGGATAAAAATAGTCTGAATTAGAATATTAGGCAAAATGAGAAGAATATTTCAAATAGATAAGCTAACTCTTATGATTTTCATTATAAAACGTTAATAGACTAAATAAAAATAGGAGTACTAATGACAAACGAAAATGTCTTAGAAGCACTAAAAAATGTAACATACCCTGGATTTACAAAAGATATTGTAACTTTTGGATTTGTAAAAAATATAGAGATTACTGATAGTAAAGTAGTTGTAGTCATTGATATCACTTCATCAGCAGATGAGGTAAAAGCACAGTTGACCGAAGATTCAACAGTTGAGCTTAAAAAGATAGGATTTGAAACAGTTGAAGTACATATATCAGCACCACAAGCTCCAATGCAACAGAGTAACTCTGTAAGTGGTAAAAATATCGCTCCTCAGGTGAAAAATTTTGTCATGGTGAGTTCAGGTAAAGGTGGTGTGGGGAAATCAACCACTTCTGTAAATATTGCAATTGCTATGGCGATGCAGGGTAAAAAAGTGGGTATCTTAGATGCTGATATCTATGGACCAAATATCCCTCGGATGATGGGTTTAAATGGTCAAAAGCCTATCATAGAGGGGAACAAAGTTATACCTTTCAAGGCTTATGGTGTTGAGATGATGTCTATGGGTTCTTTGATGGAAGATGGACAATCTCTCATCTGGAGAGGTTCGATGGTTATGAAGGCTATTGAGCAACTTTTAAGAGATATCTTGTGGTCTGAACTGGATGTACTTGTTATTGATATGCCTCCTGGAACAGGTGATGCACAGTTGACATTGGCTCAATCAGTACCTGTAACAGCAGGAATTACTGTAACGACTCCACAAGAGGTTTCACTTGATGATAGTAGACGGAGCTTAGATATGTTCCAAAAGCTTCATATCCCAACAGCAGGGCTTATTGAAAATATGAGTGGATTTATCTGTCCGTCTTGTGATGAGGAGTCAGATATCTTTGGTATGGGAACTTCAAAAGCAGTAGCTGATGAGTTTGATACAGAGTTGATTGCAAGAGTTCCAATAGAACCTGCTATTAGAGTAGGGGGAGATACAGGTCAGCCTATCACTTATCATCAACCAGATAGTGAAACAGCAAAAAGATATCAAGATGCTGCTTCTAAAGTTTTAGCCTTTATCGACAAGGTA
>JALTGP010000138.1 GCA_027076905.1 Campylobacteraceae bacterium
ATTCAATGAAGGTCATGTGATTTTCACAATTACTCGCAAGGAGTTTTCTTTTTGCTGTCCTTGCTGTGGAAGTACGGATGTTATTCGACGAGGTTCGACATTTCGCTCATTTTATTCATTACCAATTGGGAACAAGCAAACTTTTATTAAAACTAATATCCCAAGGATTGAATGCAAAAGGTGTCATAAAGTTCGGCAAATTGATATTGGTTTTGCTGATGAACGAGTCACCTATACCAAGGCACTCGAAAGATATGCTTTATCGTTGTCTAAATACATGACAATTAAAGATATTGCCACCCACCTTGGTATTAGTTGGGATATCATAAAAAATTTACAAAAAAGGTATCTGCAAAAGAAATATAAAGATCCAGATTACAAAGACATAAAACGAATTGCCATCGATGAGATTAATATCGGCAAAGGTGGTTATTTAACAGTTGTTCTGAACTTAGAAACAGGAGCTATTATATTCGTTGGTGATGGTAAAGGGTCAGATGCTTTAGTCCCATTTTGGCTTCAAATTAAACGAAAAAGATCAGTTAAAATAGAGGCAGTGGCCATCGATATGTCACCGGCCTACATAAAAGCTGTCAGCGAAAATTTACCAAAAGCTCAAATAGTTTTTGACCATTTCCATGTTGTAAAACTATTCAACGAAAAACTGAGTGATTTCAGAAGGATGCTCTTCGCTACAACAGCGACAGAGCCACAGAAAATTGTATTGAAAGGGTCACGGTGGTTGCTATTGATGGGTAATGAACGACTCAAAGAGCGAGACAATTATGAGAAACGGTTACATGATGCACTTGAGCTAAACAGGTCTCTATCGATAGCCTATTACATGAAAGAAGACTTACGGCAGTTATGGAGCTGGCGAGATAAAACAACAGCCATATGGCATCTTGATAGTTGGATTGAAATGGCAAGGATATCAGGCGTTACAATGTTAAATAAATTTGCTAACACACTTGAGAAGCATCGGGACGGTATCCTGTCATTTTTCAAATATCGAATAAGTACTGGTCCTCTAGAGGGGACCAATAATAAAATAAAAACGATGAAAAGGCAGGCTTATGGGTTCAGGGATCTGGAGTTTTTTAAGCTTAAAATAATGGCACTTCATGAAACAAAGTACGCTTTAGTCGGATGAACC
>JALTGP010000139.1 GCA_027076905.1 Campylobacteraceae bacterium
CTTTCTCTTTTTCAAGCTCAGCTGTAAGGTTACCCTCTAGGTCACTTTTGGAAGTAAGAAGAGATTGGAACTCTTTGTTCTTTTCACCTTGTTGAGCCTCTGCTTGGGTGGTGGCTTTCTCTGCGATGGATAGGAGTTCAGCAATTTTACCTTTGAGTTGAGATACCTCAGACTCTAACGCTTTCTCTTTTTCAAGCTCAGCTGTAAGGTTACCCTCTAGGTCACTTTTGGAAGTAAGAAGAGATTGGAACTCTTTGTTCTTTTCACCTTGTTGAGCCTCTGCTTGGGTGGTGGCTTTCTCTGCGATGGATAGGAGTTTTATAATCTTATCTTTTAGGTTGCTCTCTAGCTCTTTTGATGATTTGATTTCACTCATTATATCTTGAGCTGTAGTGGTTGCATCTTTTGCCAAAAGAGATAAGTTTTGTATCTCTTTTTCTTTTACCACATCTTCTGCTAGTGCTTTGGTAGTGGCTTTTTCTGCAATTATTAATAGTTTTGTGATGGTCTCTTTTAGTTTAGAATTTTCATTTTTTATAACTGCTTGATTGTTTGTTTTGGCACTTGACTCTTTTTGTTGAAATAAAAGAGTTTGCATCTCTTTTAACTTTTCAGTATCTTCAGCTTGTGCTTTTGTTGTTGCTTTTTCTGCAATTGCTAATAGTTTTGTGATGGTCTCTTTTAATTTACCATTTTCTCCAATTAGATTCTCTTGATTATCCAGTTGATTTGTTAACTCTTTTTGTTGTAATAGAAGTGTTTTTATCTCCTCTGCTTCAGCCTCATCTTCAGCTTGTGCTTTGCTGGTGGCTTTCTCTGCAATCATTAAAAGTTTAGAGATTTTTCTTTTGAGCTCATTATTCTCTTTAATTAAGACTCTATCGTCTCTTAATTCAGCTTTTAATTCATCCTTTAATGCTTTACGTTGTGCTATTAAATCTTGCATTTTTTGAGACTCTATCTCTTGTTCGGCTTGTGCTTGGGTAGTAGCTTTTTCTGCAATATCAAGTAGTTTGTTAATTTTTGCCTTAAGCTTAGAGTTACTCTTCATTAAATTTTGCTCTTTTCTTAATTCAGCCTTTAACTCTGCTCTTAATGCTCTATGTTCTACTTCTAAATTTTGCATTTTTTGGTATTCAGAATCATGTTCAATAGTTGCTTGGGTAGTAGCTTTTTCTGCAATAGCCAATAGTTTGCTAATCTTTGCTTTGAGTTTACTATTCTCTCTTGCTAAGGCTCTTTCCTTCTCTAATTCAACTTTTAAATCTGATTTTGATCTATTTTGCTGTGAGAGTAGACCTTGAATATCTTCTTTTTTATCATGTTTTTCATTAGCATCAGGTTGTTCTACTTCTGCTTTAATAGTAGTTGGTGCTTTTACTTTTGCCAACTTATCATTTTCTACTTTTATTTCTTTTATTTCTTTTACTTCAGATTCATTTTTCTTTTTTGGTTCTGCTTCTGGCTTCTCTTTGTTTGATTTATCTGATAGAATTTTTGTAGTTTTAACTTCTGTTTTTGCAAGTTTATAGACTTCTTCTTTTTCAAGTGTTGATATTGCAATATTTAATTCTGGTCTAATCTCTTTAATAAGCTCTGCTTTTAGTACTTTTTGTTCCTCTTGACCAATTGATTTGTTTTCAAGTTCAATTTGGGATACTACATCCATCACAACTTGTTGTTTTTCACTTTCATTTAAAACAAGCTCAACTTCCTCTATAGAGACTTTTGTCTGTTTGAGAGCAACTTTGGGTGTTATGAGAGTTACAATTTTTTCATCTTTAGAGATTTTAATCTCTCTGTTCTCTGTAGCCTCTGTAGCCTCAACCTCTTTTGTTGTATCTATATTTTCTATTATCTCTTTGTTTCCACACTCTTTAAGATAAAACATTAGAAAAATTAATCCAAATGCAATAATTGCTGTATGAACCATTACCCATACCTCCGTTAAATTTTGCATTAATTATAGGTAAGTTTCATTGATAATATCTTTAATTTTTGATTATCTCTCTATATAATGAATTTTAAATATTTCACTAGGCTCTTTTGATACAGTCTATATCTGAAAATTGGCTTAAAATTGATATCCAATATTTATTATTATTCCTAGCTTGTCATCAGCTTTTTTGCTGTATTGATAGGTAGGTGATACTCCAAAGTTCCAACCACGATTTGATATACCCTCTGTAAAGTATGTGTAGCCATAAGCAAATAGTAAATCAACTCTATTGGTATAGTTGTTATTCATAATCGAAAAACTAGCACCAATTCCATGTTTATTAGTATCAGAAAAAAATTTAGGCAGATATTTAGGTAAAATATCGGTTCTTAGGTATCCTATACCCAGTCCGCAAATCCCCTCTCTATCTTTATTATCTTCATCACTAAACTCCGTACACCCTAGAGCGATATATTTCATCTCTTTTTGAGTTGCGATGTGGATATTTCCCCCAAAGCCGTTGTATATCTGTCCTACTCCTACACCATAAGATAGTTTATCCATATCTATGTCGATAGCTAATATGCTCAATGTGGAGAGCAAATTTACAAATATTATTTTTTTCATAATTTTCCTAATAAGTTTTTTTTATTAATTTTAGATAATTCTATCAAAATAGATATTTAATTTATATCAATTTCTAAGACTACTTTATTTATTTTATAAAAGATTATAATCCCATATTTAGAACTTTTAGTGTAGAATCACGCAAAAAGATACCCCATAAATAGGAATTATAAACGATGTCAAAACCATTAGAAAACTTAGATGACGTACTAAAAACACACAAACTTAGCAAAGAAGAGTATACCCATATATTAGAGATACTAGAGGGACGACATCCTAATATTGTTGAATTAGGTATATTTTCAGCGATGTGGTCAGAACATTGTTCTTATAAATCCAGTAAAAAATACCTTAATGGTTTTCCTACTAAAGCACCATGGGTCATCCAAGGACCAGGAGAGAATGCAGGAGTTATTGATATTGGTGGAGGAATGGCTGCTGTGTTTAAGATGGAGTCACACAATCATCCAAGTTTTATTGAACCCTATCAAGGGGCTGCTACGGGTGTGGGTGGAATATTAAGAGATGTATTTACTATGGGGGCTAGACCTGTCGCAAATATGAACGCTCTTCGTTTTGGTAATATTGTAAATGATGATAAAATAGCTAAGTATCAACGCCACTTGGTAAAAGGTGTTACCGAAGGCATTGGTGGTTATGGTAATTGTATGGGTGTACCTACTATTGGTGGAGAGGTAAGCTTTGATGAGTCTTACAATGGAAATATTTTGGTCAATGCTTTTGCCTTAGGTCTTTGTAAAGCTGATGAGATATTTTTAGGGATTGCAGAGGGTATTGGAAATACTGTAATGTATGTTGGTTCAAAAACAGGACGTGATGGACTTGGTGGTGCTGTTATGAGTTCAGATTCATTTACAGAAGAGTCAAAATCACTTCGTCCAACAGTTCAAGTGGGTGACCCATTTATAGAAAAACTTTTATTAGAAGCGTGTTTAGAGCTTTTTAAAACCAAAGATGTAGTTGTTGGTATCCAAGATATGGGTGCAGCAGGGCTAACCTCTTCGGCATTTGAAATGGCAGGAAAGAGTGGCTCGGGTATGATTATGAATTTAGACCAAGTTCCTGCTCGTGAAGAGGGAATGACCCCTTATGACTTTATGCTTTCCGAGTCACAAGAGCGTATGCTTGTTTGTGTTAAAAAAGGAAAAGAGCAAGAGGTTATTGATATTTTTCTTAAGTGGGATTTAGATGTAGCAGTTATTGGAGAAGTAACCGACACGGGAAATATGGAGCTATTTTGGCATGGAGAGAGGGTTTGTAATATGCCAATAGCTCCTGTAAGCGAAGAAGCACCTATTTTAGATAGACCTACATCGCGACCAAAGTATTTAGATGAGATTAGTGGAAAAAATATTGACTCTTATGAAAAAGTGGATAATCAAGTGGCATTTGAAAAACTACTATCCTCTATGGAGGTAGTTGATAAAGCATGGATATATGACCAGTATGATTCAATGGTTCAAACCAATACCACCAAAGCCCCAGGAAGCCTTGATGCCTCTTGTATTCGTATTAAAGAGAATGGAAAAGCCTTGGCGATGAGTTCTGATTGTAACCCTCGTTACTGTTATATTGACCCATATAAAGGTGGAGCGTTAGCTGTTGTGGAGTCGGGACGTAATGTTGCAATGAGTGGAGCAAGACCTCTCTCTATTACTGATTGTCTCAATTTTGGAAATCCTGAAAATCCAGAAGTTATGTGGCAGTTTGCACAAGCGTGTGAGGGTATAAAAGAGGCGTGTTTGGCTCTTGATACTCCTGTTGTCTCTGGAAATGTATCTCTTTATAATGAGACCAATGGTGTCTCTGTCTTCCCTACACCTGCCATTGCAATGGTAGGGCTTAATGAGGATGAGAATAGAGTTTTAGCTTCATCATTTCAATCGAATGAAAATCATCTGGTCTTGATTGGAGAGACCAAGGGTGAGTTTGGTGGTTCATTGTATATTAAAGAGTTATTTGGTGATACGGTAGGAGATTTGTCTGAGATTGACTATAAAAAAGAGCTTGGACTATGGGAGCTTGTTATTGAAGCAAACAAAAAAGGGCTTTTGTGTTCAGCCAAAGATTTAAGCTCAGGAGGAATTGCTATCACTTTAGCAAAGATGTCAGCAGTATCTGGAAAAGGTGTGGTAGCAGGTATCAGACTTGAAGATAAACGAGATATTTTTGAGGAGTCACAAAGTAGGGCGATTTTAGAAGTAAGCAGTAAAGAGAATCTTGAAGCTGTTATTGAGATGGCAAAAGGTTTAGGACTTAAGACCGATATCATTGGTAAAATAGGTGGAGATACTGTTAAGATTAATGATATCGAGATAGAGCTAGAAAAGCTTAGAAAGGTTTACTTTAATAATTTTAAGAGAGTTGTAGAGCAAGATATATAGTTGTGAGTTAAACCCTAATTAGGGTTTATGCACAAACACACTCTGTAGACTCATTTGTTGTATCACACGATACCAACTCTTGGTTCTCTTTACAGATTGTTTCTAAGTCTATGTTTATACTTAGTTTAGTGTCTTTAGTGTCTTCCTCCATAGTAAGTGTTTCTATCACTAAATCCTCCACTGTAGTATTATTTATGACAATAGGATTTATCTCTCTATTTTCGAAACTATACTCTTCTGTTGGAGTAAAATCTTCGAATACCTCAGTTACAGGTGCATTATCAGTAATTTCTATTTCTACAACTTCTATAATTTCATCGTCACTTACAATATTATCATGAAAGAGTTGTTGTTCAATAATATTATTATTGTGTATCTGCTCTTCTGTAGATATTGAATTTTGTTTAAATGATGTTGCTACTTTATAAGCTACTGGTTTTCCAAAAGTAGCAAAACAGTGGGTACCTGTACATGGTTGAGATGCAACGATATTAGAAGTAAAAATGGCTGCTATAAGTAGTGTATTAGTAATTGTTTTCAAAGAGGTATCCTTTCTCAATACTTTTTATTGATAAGAATATTATAGTGTAGATTAGGTCAGATATCAAAGTAATTGGTGTCAATAATGAAAAAAAATGTACCTTTTGTGGATTTTTTTTAAAAAAGGCAACATTTGACCAATAATATATTTATATTTGTTTTAATAGAAATATTAATTGATACTATTTATTTTTTTATATTAAATTTTAGATTTCTTCCATAAGGCAATTTTATCAATAGATGGAAAATCATTCAATATCTCTTGTGGTTGAAAGTTTGACTTATAAGCAAAAGCTTTGCATCCATCTACCCAATAGCCCAAATAAATCCACTTTAACTCCAGAACTTTTGCTAACTCTATTTGGTAAAGAAGTGAGTAGACACCTAAAGAGAGTCTAGGAAAATCTGGGTCATAGTAGAAGTAGATAGAGGAGATACCATCATCCAAGATATCAATTAGGTCAACCCCTATTATCTTTCCATCTTGAAGATAGAGAACCTCTTTACCAAACTCATGTGCTCCTTCTACAAAATTCTCTTTGTATTCTCTTGGTGATATGTTACGATGGGTCCAATCATCTTTTTGATGTTTAAAAGCATGATATTTATTATATAGGTCAAGATGTGCTTGAGTTAAAGATGGTTTTTGAATAATAATCTCAGTATCTTTATTTCTTTTAATAGATTTCTTTTGAGATTTACTTAATTTAAATTCATCAACATTGATACGAAGAGATTTACACTCGCTACAGCCATTACAAATAGGGTGAAAGTAATAGGAGCCAAATCTACGCCAACCTCTATGAATAAGAGCAGTATTATACTTTTGGGTTGCTCGTTCTATATACTTGTAGTGCATTCTTACTGTTTTATCTGGAAGGTAAGCACACTCATAGTCTAGCATACAAAAGTCTGTTGATGATGGTTCAGGTTCAGTAAAAATCGTATCATTCATAAAAAGAATTTTATCTAAATAATATCAATTTATAGTAAATATTTATAACTTTTATATAAGCAAACACTGATTTATTAAGATTTAGATAGAATTCTATCATTATTAAGAACGAGGAAAAACTAATTATGACAAAATCACTCCTTATTGAGATAGGTGTAGAAGAGCTACCTGCTATTCCATTACTAAAAATTGTAAAAAATATTGAAAAATCATGGAAAGATATTTTAGTAGAGTATAGACTTGGCTCTAGTTTTGAATTTATCTACACGCCACGCCGTTTGGTTTTAAAGCATAAAGCGATATCAGTAAAGCAAGAGGACAGTAGTGTTGAGTTTTTTGGTCCACCAATTATGGTAGCCAAAAGAGATGGAGAGATTAGCAAAGCAGGAGAGGGTTTTGCCCGTAAGTGTGGTGTAGATTTTGATAGCCTCTCTACTAAAGAGAAAAATGGTAAAGAGGTGCTATACTTTAAAAAAGAGGAGAGTGGAGCATCTACAGAGTCTCTTTTAGAGGAGATGATAGAAAAATGGATAGCCTCTATCTCTTTTGGAAAGATGATGCGTTGGGGAGAGCGAAGTGATGAGTTTATCCGTCCTGTTCGTTGGGTACAAGTACGTCTTGACAATGACTCTGTTGATGTAGAGCTATTTGGTGTTAAATCAGATATCAAGACCTATATCCATAGAATGGTAGATTTTGATGCTGTAGAGGTTGCTGATGTGACTACTTATGAAAATATTTTAGCAGAGGGAAAAGTATCTCTTTACCCCGATGTTAGAAAAGCCAAAATATTAGCAGAGTTTAATCTTTTAGAAGCAGAGCATAACATTACTATAGAGAGAGACCCCGCACTGCTTGATGAAATTGTAGCGATTACAGAGAACCCAAAATCTCTTCTTGGTTCATTTGATGAACTGTTTTTGGAGTTACCAGCAGAGGCGATTATCGCTTCTATGAAAGAGCATCAACGCTACTTCCCTGTATTTGAAAATGACAAACTAAGTAATAAGTTCATAGTGGTCTCAAATGCCGTAACCGATGACTACTCTAAAGTTATTGCAGGAAATGAGAGAGTACTTAAGCCAAGACTGGCAGATGGTCTATTTTTCTATAAAAATGATTTAAAGCGTGGGCTTATTACCGATGGATTAGAGAAGATTACTTTTATGGACGGACTTGGTAATTTGAGTGATAAGATAGATAGAGAGAGAAATATTGCCCTTAAATTACTTTTATTATACAGAGAAAAAGTAGAGAGTGAAACAGGAAAAAGCTATAAAGAGTTAGTTGCACTAATGAGTGAGACACTATCATTAGCAAAAGCAGACCTTACCTCTGAGATGGTTTATGAATTTACAGAGCTACAGGGTCTGATGGGTTACTACTACGCTAAAGCGTTAGGAAAAGATGCTACGATTGCAGAGGCTATAAAAGAGCAGTACTTTCCATTAGGGGAGGGTGCAGAGCTTCCATCCTCTACTTTCTCTTCTATTGTAGCAATATCTATCAAGCTTGATACTCTTGTGGGGCTGTTTAGTGTGGGTAAAATCCCAACAGGTTCAAAAGACCCATTTGCTTTGCGTCGAGCTGTAAATGGGATTGTGCGTATGGTGACCAACTATAACCTAGCTTTTGATATTGATGAGGTTTTAAATCTTTTAAATGAGCAGTATGCCTCTTATGAGGTTGAGAAGCTAAAAGAGTTTATTTTAGAGAGAATCAAAAAATCATTAGAGGCAAATCCCTCGGTAATCATGGCTGTTTTAGAGTCAGGTGAGAGAGATATAAATGAGATAGCTAAAAAAGTATCAGCACTAAATAGTATTGTTTTACAACAGAGTTTTAAAGAGCAGTTTTCTACCTTTAAGCGTGTAGCAAATATCTCAAAAGATGTGAATTTAGATGATGAGTTAAATGTTGATACCTCTTTATTTGTTGAAAGTATGGAGAGTGAGCTATATAATGAGTATCAAAGTGTTATGAGCCAAGAGTATAGCAATTATGAAGATAAGCTAACGGCAATGTTCTCGCTCAAGCCAAAATTAGACAACTATTTTGATGAGGTGATGGTCAATGCAGAGGATAAGAATATTCGAGCCAATCGTATCAACAGTGTTGCTTCTATCTATAAATCATTTAGAGAGATTGCTGATATCAAAGAGATTTCGATTTAATTATTTTGAAATTTTATCGAATATATATTGAGCTAACGAATGTCTGTGGACTTCGTTGCTCTTTTTGTCCCACTAAAAACCTTCCTAATACCATTATGAGTTTAGAATTTTTTGAATCTGTTGTAAAACAGGCCAAACTTTTTACAAAAGAGATAGCTTGTCATGTCGTAGGTGACCCATTAACTCTTTCAAATTTAAATAGATATTTAGATATTATCTATAAATACAATATGAAAGCTCTCTTGACTACTTCGGGATATTTTATGAAAAAGCATAGTCATGAAACACTTTTTCATCCAGCAGTAAAACAGATAAATATCTCACTTAATGCTTTTAATAAAAATGATACGGCTATCTCTTTTGAGCAGTATATGAGACCCATTTTGGCTCTTTGTCATAAGAAGGTAGAGTTTAAAAAAGAGATTTTTATAAATCTTCGTATGTGGAACTTAGATACTGTAATGTCAGAGAGAGAGTTTAATTCAACTCTCTTTAAACTCTTAGAAAAAGAGTTTGGTGTTACTCTTGAGTTAAATAAACTGGTAACCAAAGAGAAAAAAGGCATACGTTTAGACAATAAGGTTCTTCTGCATTTTGATAACTATTTCGAGTGGCCTTCGTTGGATAATCTCATTTATGGGCATGGAACTTGCCAAGGGTTAAACTCACATATTGGTATTTTAGCAAATGGAGATGTTATTCCCTGTTGTTTGGACTCTGAAGCTGTGATGAAGTTAGGAAATATAAAGAGTAGTTTACTTGAAAATATTTTATGTAATACAAAATCTACCTCTATGGTGTTAGGATTTAAAAAAGGAGAGTGTTCGGAGGAGTTATGTCTAAAATGCTCTTATAAAGATAGATTTAATAGTTAAGGAATACAAATTAAATAACTACCAAATTTCAAAGACAACTAAACAAATATCTTTAACTCTAGTTTTCCTTGAATTAAGGGGAGTAGTCCTGCGTCAAACTATAGCTAAATCTATTCGTTTATTTACCTATGAAAATTGGCACTTATTTAATTTGCATTCCTAAAGAGTAGAAGAAATAGTACTCTTTATTTACACAAGATAGGTTCAAACATTTTGGTTTCATAGCTATAAACTTGCATTTCACCTGTACCAATATCGTACCACCATCCATGTAGTTGAATCTGTTGTTTTTCTAGTGCTTCTATAATATAAGGGTAGCTCATTAGACGCTGAACAGAGAGTTGAATATTATTTTTTTCAGTCACTTCACCTTTATCTTTGGTTGGGTCTGCAAAACACTCTAGCATGGAGTTATTTTTTGCAGGGTAGGCCAGTTTTAACCACTCTTCAACATGACTTAGTTCTATTTTTTTTTCCTCTTCAGTTTTAATATGATACATATGTTTACAAGCACCACAATTACTATGTCCTAGAATAACAATATGTTCTACTTTTAAAACATTTACCGCATACTCAATGGCTGCTTGTGTCGCACCCTGAGTACGTTTGTAAGGAGGAACAATATTTCCAATATTTCTAGCAATAAAAATATCTCCAGCAGGAGCAGAGAGTATTTTGGTAGGTTGAACACGAGAGTCACTACATGTAATAACCATGGTATGTGGAGATTGACTATCTATAAGGTTATCAAATAACTCTTTATTGTTTTGATAGTACTCTGTTTTAAATTTTTTATAGCCATCAAAGTGGATTTTATTCATGCTAATCCTTAATTTTTAATTTGATTATATACTAAAAATACTCTCTAAATCATTTTTTATCTAAGATAAAAGCCCAAATAATGAGAGTTGTACCAAATAAGGCTACTCCAAGGAAATAAGGAATACAAATTAAATAACTACCAAATTTCAAAGGCAACTAAACAAATATCTTTAACTCTAGTTTTCCTTGAATTACGGGGAGTAGTCCTGCGTCAAACTATAGCTAAATCTATTCGTTTATTTACCTATGAAAATTGGCACTTATTTAATTTACATTCCTAAACACATACATAGATACAAACCAAAACTAAAATACTTTTTATGTATAATTTCATAAAAAAACAAAAGGATATTAATTACAATGCAAGAATACTTTATATGGAATGCCAATCCTGTTATGCTCGACCTCGGTTCTCTTCAAATTTATTGGTATGGTTTGCTCTTTGCTGGTTCATTTTTTGTAGGTTCTCAAATACTCGCTTGGATGTATAAGCATGAAGATAAAAATGCCGAGAATATTGATACACTTTTCTTCTATGTTATTGTAGGTTCTGTTGTCGGTGCAAGGCTTGTTCACTGCTTCTTTTATGAACCCAGTTATTTCTTGGCAAATCCGATGGAGATAGTTGCTGTATGGAAAGGTGGATTGGCCAGTCATGGTGGGGTTGTTGGTTTTTTAATTACCGTTTGGATTTATAGCAAGAGATATAATGAGTCCTATACGTGGCTTCTCTCACGACTTGCCATTCCTGCTGCTCTAACAGGCTCTGCTATTCGTTTTGGGAATTTCATGAACTCTGAAATTGTGGGAACACCCACAGACTTACCTTGGGCAATTATTTTTCAACGACTCGACAATATTCCTAGACACCCAACTCAGCTATATGAATCAGCCATCTATCTAATTATCTTTCTCTTTTTATTGATTATTTACAAAAAGGTTAAGCCTAATTTTGCCACTAAAATACTCCCTGCCTTGTTCTTTTTGACCATATTTACAGCAAGGTTTTTCCTAGAATTTGTTAAAACAAAACAAGCATCCTATGATACGGGTCTGCTTAGTACGGGTCAGATGTTGAGTATCCCTTTTATTCTTCTTGGTATGGTTCTTCTTTTTTGGACTTTTATTTCAAGTAAACTACCTCTAGCTAAAGAGCCAGAGGCTTCCTAGCTATCAAACTTCAACGAGTTTGGAGACGAATTATTAAATTCTCTTCAATTCATCCCTATTTTAGAGAATTGGGTTTTATTGAATATTTTTTGATAAAAAATGCTATAATAATATAATAAAATATTTTATGTTAAGGAAAAAAATTGAAAACAAAACTACTTTATGGCTATGCTATCGCCTCTTTACTTCTATTTTTAGGATGTAGCGATATAGGAAGCAATGATAATAACAATAATAATAATAATACAGAAAAAAATATTCAGCAGATAGAGAAACAAAAAATTTTTATCATTGGAGATTCCACTGTACATAGTCATACTACAGAGTATCTCCTTCAACAAAAGGGCATGATATGTGGAGAGGATAATCCCAATAACATTTTAAGTGGTTGGGGTGATGGTCTTGGTAAACAGATGAAATATCCTGAAAATCTTAGCAATCAAGCAAGACAAGGTGCAAACTCTTTCTCATTTAGAACAGAAAATAGCCCCGAAAGGCTTGGTCTTGGTCGTGACTGGCAAGGAACTATAAGTAAGATGAGAGAAAATACCAATGGTGGCTTTCTACTCATTCAGTTTGGAAGTAAAAATGAAAATTCACATACTCCCAAATTTGATAAAAATGGAAATATTATAGACTACAATCATGATGGGTATGGTGATAAAAAAGATACTCCAGCCAGAATAGTTCTTAGAAAATCTCGATTTAAAGATAATATTCGTTTTTATATAAACCAAGCAAAAGAGTTGAATATTACTCCTATTTTGATAACAGTAGCAGAGGCTAGAGTAAAGAATGATAAAGGAGAGCAACGTGATACTCGTGGTGAATTTCCTAACTATATGAAAGAGTTGGCACAGGAGGAGAGAGTTCAGGTTTTAGATTTACATCAAAAGACGCTAGAGGAGTTTGCTAAGTATTCAGATGAAGAGTTACGAAAAGATTTTGGAGACTGTACGCTCAACAATGGATATATAGACCGTACACACTATGAACCACAAGGAGCAGATAGGGTAGCTGAATATGTTAAGGAGTTAGCGTGTGAAATGAATAACCCTTCCCTTTGTACCCTTTTTAAATAAATGGACTCTATGAGATATCTTTAGATGAGTGGAGTGGGATATGTTAAACTAGAGATAATAGAGCTTTAATCTAAATAGTGTACCATTTCTTTATGAAAAAAAATAATAATAGAAAAAAGATACTAATTACCAATGATGATGGATTTGACTCACCTGCTCTTCTGGCACTTATGGAGGCTCTTAAACCCCTAGCTGATATTATCACTGTAGCCCCAAGCCTAGAGAAGTCTGCTTGTGGTCACTCTCTTACTCTTACCAAACCTCTTAAATTTGTAGAAGTTGATAAAGATTTTTACAGACTAGATGACGGTACACCTACTGATTGTATATTTTTGGCACTTCACAAACTCTATCCTGCTAATACACAACCTAACCTAGTTATATCAGGAATAAATATAGGTGCAAATATGGGCGAAGATATTACCTACTCTGGAACAGCATCAGGAGCAATGGAAGCTGTCCTTCAAGGTGTTCCTTCTATCGCTATCTCACAAGATTTTGGAGATGATTTTGAAGCAAAAGAGTCATGGGATTATGCTTTAGCACAAGAGATAATTGCTAAACTTGTTACAAAAATATTTGAAGGTTCATTTCCTCTAGAGCCAAGAAAGTTTTTAAATCTAAATATCCCTGCTATATCTCCAAGCAACTCAAAAGGTCTAAAAATTACTAAAACAGGAAGCCGTGTCTATACCAATAATGCAGATGCACACATAAACCCAAGAGGTCAAGAGTATTTTTGGATAGGTTTGGTCAACCATGAGTGGAGAGAGAGCACAGGAGAAATGACTGATATTGAAGCTGTAAAAAATGGCTATGTATCTATCTCCCCAATACACCTAGATATGACCTCACATAATGATATTGAAGGATTAAAAAAATGGATTTAAGACACCAACGATGCAGACTACTATTTGGAGATGAAGATTTCAAAAAAATACAAAATGCAAAGATACTAATACTGGGTGTTGGTGGTGTTGGTTCTTATGCTCTTGATTGTCTTTGGCGAACAGGTATTAGTGATATTACCATTATTGACTATGATGTTTATGATGAGACCAACCAAAATAGACAGATAGGTTCAGAGGCTGTAGGTGAGTTAAAAATAGATGCTCTAAAAAAACTCTACCCCACCATCACCCCCATTAACCAAAAGATGGATATGGTATGGGTTGAGCAGTTTAATTTTGAGCCTTATGACCTTATTATTGACTCTGCTGATACTACTAAAGTCAAGATAGAGTTGGCAAAAAAGGTCTATAAAAAGCTGATTATGTCCACAGGCTCTGCCAAACGTTTTGATACCTCCAAGATAGAGGTAGGTAGCATTTGGAAAAGTTCTGGTGATGCCTTGGCACGAAAGATACGAAATGAGTTAAAAAAAGCCAAATTTGACAGAAACTTCACGGTGGTATTCTCTCCCGAAGAGGACAAATGTAAAGAGAAAGGCTCATGTGTTGCGGTAACTGGTGCTTTTGGGCTGACTATCTGTTCTGAAGCGATTAAAAATATAATAGGTTAATTTTATTTCATTAAGAACATTATTTATTTTAGTAAGAATAAATAATGTTTGATAAATATTTCGAAATAGTTATTAACCTAACGACTTAAAGGCACTACTTAAATCTTATTTCGAAAATCAACCATATTTTTCTCTCTATCAATTTTAAATAGAAAATTCTCATTCTCATAGATACCATTAGACTCTTTTACTTTTGTGAGTAAATCCTCTTCATCTTTTTCTCCGTAGCCAAATTTACCAAACACACTATTGGTATCTATGTCGTGTGTCTCTACAATATCATAAGCAGAGAGAGGAAGTATCCGAGGTAACCAACCTTTTTCCATCACTTTTTGCTTTTGTACGGTCTCAAAAGAGTCATATCTATTTATCTCTACATTTGGAAAATAACTTCTTAATAGCAGATAAATAGCTATAAATACAAGGGCTACTATTATTAATATCTTTTTCACTAAAAAATCCTTTTTATTCTTTTTTGGGTATTACTAACATATTTTTACCCATAAATCTCAACAAACTTCTTAGAGGGAAAATAGATATCCTTGTCTAGTAAAATAAGCCCCTCTTTAGTTAGTGTTGTATCAAGCAAATCTTTTTGAAATTGTGACATTTCACTATCGGCATAAAACTCGTCAATGGGCATCCATATTGCCTCGGCTATCTCATGTGTATCAATAATATTTATCTCTGAACTCAATGCTTTAAGCTGAAATAAAATATAGATATTTGATTTGTTAAATCTATAGGGATGAGAATTTAGAACCGTGACCATCTTGATAAACTCACTTTTTATACCTGTCTCCTCATAAACTTCACGAATCACCCCATCCAAAAATCTGTCAGCGTGTTCTAACATTCCCCCAGGAAATTTAAAAGAGGAGTGTCCCGAGCAGATACGGTCTTTTACCATCAGAAGTTCATTTTTTTCATTAATAACCACAGCACCCACCCCAATGGTATGAGAGGGAGAAACAGGAATATAGGCATCAGATTTTACACTATAAGTTAACATTACACGATGAGCCTCGCAGTTGTGAAACATAAAACCTAGCTTTAGAGCCAAGGAAATATGTTCGTTCTGTTTGCTAGTCAAATCTAGCCAAATAAGGTTTTTTTGCTCCTCTTTGGCATTTTTGAGAATATCTATTAATGATATCTCAAAATTAGAACTACTACTCTCTATCGTTTCAGTGTCGATAATTAGACCATTATAAAGGTCTTGGGTTGCTGTTAACATTAAGCTTACTTCATCTTTCGATTACGATAGGCTAATAGGGTTAATGTCAACAGTCCTGTTATTCCATAGTAGACCCACACAGGAATCGGTATTGGCTCACCTGCTGCGTAGGAGTGTAGCCCACTTAGGTAGTAGTTTACGCCAAAATAGGTCATAATAACAGCACTATATGCCCACATAGAGGCGACATTAAATATAAAGAGGTTATTATATTTTGGAATAAATCTGAGGTGAATAACCGTAGCATATATCAAAATACTAACAGCTGACCATGTCTCTTTGGAATCCCAACCCCAGTACCGTCCCCAACTCTCATTTGCCCAGACTCCACCAAGGAAGTTTCCGATACTAAAGAGGAATATACCCACAATGAGGCTCATCTCTGCGATACTACTAAGCTCCTTAATTGAACGGTCTATATTGGCATGACCATCTTTTCGGATAATGAACAAAATAAGCACCAAGAGTGACAAGATAGAGCCAAGTCCCAAGAATCCATCTCCTGAAATCATCAATGCTACGTGTATCATCAGCCAATAGGACTTAAGTACAGGGACAAGATTGGTAATCTCTGGATTGACAAAACTCATATGTGCTACTGCCAGTGTCACTCCTGCTAAAAAGGCAGTTGCCCCAAGAGTAAATGGTGACTTTCTAGCAAAAAATAGCCCTGCTACAATGGTAGAAGCGGAGATAAAGACAATAGACTCATAGGCATTTGACCAGGGTGCGTGACCTCCAATGTACCATCTCATTCCCATTCCTGTAAGATGAAGCATAAATCCAAACACAGTAATTGCCAAGGCGATTTTCATAACCCATTTTAATGAAAAGCTCGGCTTTAAGACATTAATAAAAGAGAGAATTAAGAGTAAAATTCCCACAACAAGATAAATAGGCACGATTTTTGATAATAACCCTAAGCTATTGTATTTTAACTCTATATCCACGTGTGTGTCAGAAAGAAGTACCTTAGTTCCAAACTTTTTTTGATACATGGTCATAATATCAAGGGCTTGATTTGCATCTGTCCAGTTAGCATCTTTTAACCCTTGCTCTACCCCATTAAAGAGGTGTCCTGTCATCTGACGAATCATAGTCGAGAGTTTTTCAGGAAAGGTTTTAATTGCCTCTTGTGGGTTGACCCATCGGTTATTGATATCTTTTGGAATAGGGTAAATCTGCAATAGCGTTCCCATATAGACCATATATGCCACGCTTAGACGCTCATCAATTTTAATCAACTGTGTATCATATTGGTTTTTATCAAAAGGCTTCTTTCGTGCTGATATCTCAAGTTGTTTTGCCAGTTTATATCCATTCTTTTCATCAAAAAAATCAGAAAATTTTGCATATTTGGCATCTTTATTAAGACCAATATCTTGTGCCACTTTGGTATGTGAAATTTTTATCATCTTCAAATCTTGAAAAAATATTGGATTGGTGGTCATTCCTAGGAAAATTGCACTTGAATCTACTCCATAAAGAGAGGTTTTACCAGAGAGTTTCGCCACAATCTCATGGGCTAGGGTATCTATCGGTTTCATTCGCCCCTGTCTATCTTGGACAATAAGCCGTGAAAATCTCTCTACAACATTGGAATCATAGGACTCTAATATCTTTTGACTCGCCTCATCAACCACAGGAACACTTGCCTCAGTTGGTGTAGCTAGTGTTAACACTAGCAATGAAGCTAAAATTGCCATGCTACTGTTTTGAAGCTTTTTACTTCGTGCTAAGAGCTTTTGGAAACGGCTATTTTTAGCAAAAAGATTCCAAAACATTCCTATTATCATCATCATATACCCAATATAAGTTACAAGTGTTCCTGGGTCATGATTTACCGAGAGAATCGTCCCTTTTTCATCTCTGTCATAAGAGGATTGGAAAAATCGGTAGTTTCTGTGGTCAAGTACATGGTTCATATAAATCCTAAATGGCATATCTATTCCCTGCTCTTTATCTAGTAGTACCACCTCACTTGCATAAGATGATGGGCTGTTAGAACCAGGGTAACGCTCTAGCTGAAAATCATTAAGCTTAATGGCAAATGGCAAATTAATTACTTTTGCTCCAAGGCTAAGTTTAACCTCCATATCTCCAAACTTTAATGTCTCGACATTACCCTCATTTCCTGAAAAGGAGAGAATTGTCACCTCTTGACTATCATCTCCTACAGAGACTCTAAAATGGGTCATTTCAGGTTTTCCACCCACGGTTTTGAGAGAAGTGTTTACAAACTTGAGTGAAGCTTTATTATATACCTCTCTTAGCACCACCATACCGTTATCATTAAAGCTATAGAGCTTTTTTTGCTCAAAGAGGTTTCTCCCTTTTGTAAGATTTTGCTCTTTTCTGGTTAGCATAGAGAGGGTTTTAAGGTCAAAGTTAGTCTCTACTTCTAGTTTATCTCCTGCTTGTTTAATATTAAAATAGGCTTTTCCATCACTATGTTGATGGGTATCACCAAAGGTAACAATAAAAGAACCTGCATCATAATGTTCACCTTTGCTAAGCTGGATATCTTTACCCTTCATTCCCCCACTTACTTTAAGAGAGAGAATCATCTTCCCACTCTTCTCATCAGGTACAATCTGCTTCTCCACCGCAGGGAGATACTCCAAAAGCTCTACTTTTACACTTTTATCACCAAGAGAGAGAGATTCACTTAGAGAGTTACTTGTCATAGAAGAGAAGAACTGAGGCGATTCAAAATGAGCCTTCTGATCACCACGAGTAGCATCTATCTGTAGTATTTTCACATCAGAGACCATTCTACTCG
Organism: Campylobacteraceae bacterium; assembly: GCA_027076905.1. Classification (GTDB taxonomy): domain Bacteria; phylum Campylobacterota; class Campylobacteria; order Campylobacterales; family Sulfurovaceae; genus UBA1140. The sequence continues at coordinate 18,131 of JALTGP010000139.1, forward strand.
CCGTACTTCCCTCTCGAATATGCATAATTCCCTCAAATCCTACATAACGGGTCAACACAGCCCCAATACCGATAATTAAAAAAGAGCTATGAAAAAGAAATACAGACCATTTTGCTTTTTTATAGCTTTTGAATTTAACCATATTATACATAAGTACAATAATAAAAAAGAGAAGAAAAGCTTCAAACCATTGTGCTGAATAAATTAGCGACCTAGCGGTCTGAGTTCCATAATCATTTTCAATAAATGTCCCTATGCCAATAATAGCACCAAACATAAAAAGTAGTACCACTGCCACCTTCATAGATAATATTTTTTTTAACATTTAAACTCCAAATATAAGATGTTCGTATCATCGCGATTATAGCTAATGTCCATTAATCGAACATTAACCCGTGGATGTAATTAATTTTATGTTATCAAATTATAGCGAAAAACCACCTCCTTTAGGTGGTGGATGAAAGTGGTAGATTTTAAGAAAAAACTTTAATAACAAAATTAAACATTCTATAATTCTTTTTTCGCTACAATAACCCTATGTGAGGTACAGCATACCTACGAAAACCAAGTAGTCGCAGTCTTCACAAAAAACTTAGTCTAGGCAGGTCATGTCGGACTATAAAAGCTTCCTCAATATCCTAACATTAGTTGGGAGTTCGGAAGAATCCACCTTCTTTAGGGGGTGGAGTTGTCAAATCCCAACAAGTAACTCCAGCACTATCAGATGATGCAATTTGCAGAGGACTTTAATAAAATTCTCTATAGAGGTATGAAGTAGGAGATAGGAGAATGACCCGATATTGATAACACTTCTCCTATTTATATTTTTACAGTAGATACGCAGGGGTACAAAGTTCTACTTTTTTACCTTTTTGCTCCAATACAATAATATTAATTGCATCTCCTACATTGTACATATTTTCAAGGTTATTAACCCTTGCTTTGGCTACTTTTGAGATATGAAGCAGGGCATCATAGCCATCTGGCATTTCGATAAACATTCCAAACTCAACAATTTTTTTGATTTTTCCTTCGTATTGCTTGTTAATCTCATAAACCATCTGTTTTTTGACAGGGGTGGAGATAATGGTATCAATAAACGCTTTTGCTCCTTCTACATCCTCTTTTGAGGCTCCTATAATTTTAACGCTATTGCTGTCACGATCTATGTCAATATTTACCGAGTATTTTTCTATAATCTCACGAATTGTTCCCCCACCTTTACCGATAATTGCAGGAACATGACTGCTCTCTATCTCAAATTGAACCATCGCGGGGAGGGCTTTGCTTGGGGACATGGTACTTAGTGCATCCTCCATAATATTTAGGATATGAAGTCGTCCCTCTTTGGCTTGGTATAGTGCCTCTTTTAATACATCGGCTTCTATTCCCCCTAGTTTAATGTCCATCTGCATCGCTGTTACCCCATCGGCTGTTCCTGTGATTTTAAAATCCATATCTCCATCATGGTCTTCTAGTCCCATAATATCAGATAGAACACAGTTTTTAGTGCCATCGGTAACCAGTCCCATTGCGATTCCAGCTACAAGTTTAGAGGTCTCTACTTCAGCTGCTTTTAATGCCAATGACCCCCCACAAACTGTTGCCATAGAGGAGGAGCCATTTGATTCTAGGATTTCAGATACCAAACGTACTGTACCATCTCTTTTTAAATCAAGTGTAGGCTCTAGTCCTCTTTTTCCTAGATTTCCATGACCTAGCTCTCTTCGCCCAGGTGCTCTGGCAGGTTTTGCCTCTCCTACCGAGTACCCAGGGAAGTTATAATGCACCATAAAAGTCTCATAAAGAGAGTTTTTAGATCCTATTAGCTCATAAGATTGAGAGGATTTAGCATCACCTAGCGTGGCGGTTACCAAAGCTTGTGTTTGTCCCCGTGTAAAGAGACATGAACCATGTACAGAGGGAAGTAGATTAATCTCAATATTAATAGGACGCACTTCATTTAAAGCTCTTCCATCAGCTCTGATATTCTCGTTTAGGATAAGTGAACGTACTACGGATTTTTTATAGGCTTCTAACATTTTAGATACCAGCTCTTTGTCTGCCTCTTCCCCTTTTCCTTCGAGTGCGTCCATAATACTATTTCGTACTTTTTTAAGCTCAGTACTTCTTTCACTTTTTGCCATTGACTGTACGGCTTTTGAGACAGCATCAGAGTAGTTATCTTGGATAAAAGTATAAAGTTCAATATCCTTTTTGTCCTCTGCCAAGATGACCTCTATCTCCTCTTTTTTAGCAGATTCAAATCTTGTTATATACTCTGTCGTTGCTTTCTCTATCGCCCCTTGTGCCACCTCAATAATCTCTAGAAGTTCATCCTCTTCAAGTTCATTGGTCTGTTGCACATACTCTACCTCTGACGCGTTGACGCACATCTCAATCATCAGTACATCAGAACCTGTTCCCACAACCAATAAATCCAACGAAGAGTTTTCTTGCTCTATCAACGTAGGGTTGATTAACACCTCGTCATCTATTTTTCCAAGACGAACGGCAGATACCACTTGATTGACAGGAATATCCGAAGTGTAGAGTGCTGCAGAGGCGGCATTCATCGCAGTTACTTGCATATCCACCGAAGCATCAGCAGAGAGAACAGTTACCGAAATAACCACAGGATAATGAAATCCTTTTGGGAAAAGAGGTCTTAGTGAACGGTCAATAATTCGAGAGGTTAAGGTCTCAAAATCCCCTGGTTTGGTCTCTCTTTTGATAAATCCTCCAGGAATTTTAGCTGCTGCGTATGATTTTTCTATATACTGTACAGTTAGTGGCAAAAAGTCTTCATCTACAGGTTTTGGGTCGATGGCAACAGCTGCCAAAAGTACCGCATCTCCAATTTGGTACAATACAGCTCCACTTGCCTGTTTGGCTACCTTGTCAAAGGTATATTTTTCATTTAGATTATTTACTGATATCTCTATAATTTTCTCACTCATTTAGGGTTTGTCCTTCATTTTTAATTTTTATTTTTTAATTTTATTTCTTGGTTTCTTATTTTTGCTTTTGACATCAACGTATCTATCTCGTCAAAAGTAAACTCCTCTATCGTCTCATAATAGTACTCTATTGAGATATAGTCATCAATTTTCTGTGAACAGAAAAGATTATCACATACATTGAGTAGGCTTCTGTAGACAATGTTATCCAGAATAGGTACAACTATAAAAACATTCTTCGCACCAAGGGCAATAACTGTTTTAATAGCCGTAAGCATCGTCAAACTTGTCTCTACGCACTCATCTACTAAAACAACATACTTATCCTCCAATCCATTTAAAACTTCTCCATTTCTATACTTTTGAATATAACTAAAAATAACTTGATTATATTTACGAGATGCTTCATTATAGATATAATCTTTTGAGACCCCAAAAGAGCCTATCAATGCTTCGTGCATAACCAACTCTTCCGTCTCACCCACCATTGCGATGGGTAGTTTTTTATTAATATTAGAGTAGATGGCTTCGGTTAAAAGTAAATCCATTCTACTGTTGAGGGCTTGGGCTATCTTATCTGCAAAATAAGCTCCCCCCTCACTAATCCCCAACACCACTGTCTCTTCTGATGTTAGAATATGTTTGGGTAAAATCTCAATCAAAGAGTTACAAGCATCTTCTCTATCTTTGAAGAGGGTATGTTTCTCTTCTATTTTCTTCATTATGCTCTCCTATTATTATTTACTCGCAGAGGCTGCTGAACCCAAGAGAGATTTGAGGTCATTGTCCACAAAACTAACCCCAACCCCAAAAGAGATAGAGTTTGCACGTTTATTTAAGATATTATTACCACTAACATAAGCATTAATGTGTTTAAAGAACTGATATCTAACCGTTGTACTAAGATTTGGATTGTCTCCTCTTACATCGTTAATTGCATTAAAATCATAGAGGTTTGAGCTAAACTTCAACCTATCATTTTTGGCATAGTAGTCAAATCCAAAACCACCTTGTCCCTCAATTAAACCCACACGGAAAAGCATATCATCAAAACGTTTACCATACTGGGCAGAGAGAAGATACTTACCATCTTGGTGTACCTTGTTCCCCTCATACCCCTTTTCATAACTCTCATCATAGGAGAAGTCTGGTCCAGAGGTTAATCCAATCATGTAGTATCGTGTTTGATCAGGTTTGAGTGCCACATTGATTTTTGACGTGGAGTAGCCCCCTGCATCATAGACCTCATCTGAACGCATCTCCACATGAAGTTCACTTTTGACCATACTATCGAGATACTTGTCTATCTTCTCCATGGTCTCTGTTCCCTCTGTGAAGAACCCATCAACTGAGGTGAGTGCTTTATTGAGACTGCTGTCTTTGTGAACAATGGTATTGTTTAGATTATCCTCCAGTGTAACAAACTTATCCATCGCAGGAGGAAGCTTCTTATCTAAAGTTGCCCCAATACCATTAAGGTACTCCGTAATGGATTTAATCTCCGCCATGATGGCAGGTAAATTCTTGTTCACATTATTTGCAACCAAGGAGTAGTCTTTGGCTGTTTGACTAAAATCTCTAGTGGTTCTGCTAATATCATCACTTATTGAAGAGTACTCTTTGGCTGTTTTTGAGATATCTTCACTCATAGTCAAGAATCCTTGTGACGTTTTTGTAATATCATCACTCATCGCCCCAAATTTTAAAACCGTAGCATCAAGATTGAGAAGTGTGGTCTTAAAATTTGTAATAATCTCATGAATTGTTCTGTTATCCTCTTTGCTAATAGAGGAAAGCAAAGTGGTGAACTCTCGTATATTTTCCAAAGAGCTTTGAATATCATCTTTTCCACCCGTAGAGAGCATAACCCGTATATCTTTTACCAAAAGCTTTATCTCTTGAAACGCTTCATCAGCAGCAGTTGAGGCATCGGCAATACTTGACTGTTTTGTCTCTTTGGAGAGTATCATATTGGGTGCTAACATCTCAGTTGAGTCTCCTGGTTTAATGTCCAAAAATTTACCCCCAAGTAGTGAATCTTGGGAGACGGATATAATGGAATCAGCAGGGATTTTAACCTCCTCATCAATCAATAAATGGGAGATAACATCATTCCCTTGGAGGGTTACACTCTCCACATATCCGATATTAACACCTTTAAATTTTACTTTTGCTCTATTTTTCAAGCCCAATCCATCATCTATTTTCGCCATAACGGGGTAAGACTTTTTAAAGAAATTATCAAAGCTACTAAGCTGAGAAAGTAGTCCAAAAAGAAAAACCAATGATAGTGTGATAAAAAGTCCTACTTTTGCCTCTGTTTTCATCTATTTTACACCTTCTGTAGAAAAATCTTGTTCATAGTTTTGTTTTACACCACCAAATGGGTGAAAGTTAAGTTCAACATAAAGGGAGCTATTTCTAAAAGAGTCTTCTCTATTTGGAATCACCTCTTGACCTACCGATATCTTTGCATCCCAACACTTCTGTTTATGTGCCCAACCCAGTTTCCACTGATGGTTAAAACCTTGTTCTAAATCATAATCTATATCAGAAAACCAACGGTTTGTACTGTTGTAACGATAAACTGCCCCAATATTGATAAAGCTTGTTTTCTTATTATCAAATAAAAAATCATAATTATAGAAATGTGTTAACATTATATCATAGTTGCTTTGATTATATCCAAGAGAGGAGGTAAGTGAACGTATCTGCTTCTCATTCCATGCGTAGGTAATATTACTATAGAGGTTTAATCCATCCTTACGATAGCCCAATTCATGGACTAAATCTCCTGTGGACTCCTCTCTGTTGGGATAAGAGGTAAAACTCATTTTTTGAAAAAAATTCATATCAAGATTGCTAGTATATAGATACTGGCTCAATCCCAAAGATAGCTGTTCTTCTTTTGTTTGGGTGGTAAATAGCTCCTTTTGCTCCACTGATAATTTTTCATAAGAGAGAGACTCATACTCTATACTTGGTCGTATATAGGTCAAAGAGGGATGAATGGTATGAATACTATTATCATACTTCTTAACCAAGTCACTAGAGAGTTCAATGGTATGATAATTTCTATAATATTGATAATTTTTGCTACTCTCTTCAAGCGTTCTAAAGTTGATGTTACTAAGATAGAGGTTTTCAGAAAAAGAGATATCCAAATAGTTGTCAAAAAATGAGTTGAAATAGGTCAGAGGAATATCTATCTCGGTTTGAGAGGCTTGACTTCCTGTTTTTCTAATATAGTTACGCCATCGTGCATCTATCAGATAAAATAGACCATCTAGTGGAAGTTCTGTTAAATATTTATGATATTGCAAAGAGGGAATCTCTTGCAATGTACGATAATTATCTCTCTTACTTGTATCTATATTATATCGTCCATAGAGTCCAAAATAATCTTTTTCATCATACATAAAAGCATTAACACGTGACTCAATTAAGTTTGATTTTAAATGGGCTGATGCTGAATTTTTTTGTAGATTTAGATACTCTCTATCATTAAGATGTGTTATGTTTACATATAGTCCACTATCATACCCCTCAGGTTTGATATTTTCATCCAAAACATCTGTTGATTGATAAAAAAGCTCTGCCCCCCAATGCTCTTTGTTTATATTGTAATCATTGACATAGGAGTCTATATTTTGAAAATATCCTGTTCTAAAATAGCCATTAGAGTGATTGGAGTCTACAAAGCGTAAAGTAGTATGAAATCCTCTTCCTCTATTGGTTCTAATTTGTGGATTAAACTCCATATCCAAACTGTTTGTAGGGGCATAAAAAAATGGCTGTTCATAAAGAAACCCCTCCAAGTCAGGAGAGCCAAAACGTGGTGGTAAAATTCCTGTGGTGCGTTTATTATTGGTAGGAAATGCCAAGTAGGGAAAGTAGAATATGGTGGTATCAAAAAAACGTAACTTGGCATCTTTCATCGTTATATATTTCATATTATCATGATAATGGGCACGACTAAACTCAATTGTCCAATCAGGATTTTCCACATTACAAGAGGAGATTTTACTTTGGTGTAAAATGTAATCTTTCCCTCTTTTAGAGGCCTCTGAGGAGTCTATCCATAAATCATCCTCTCCTGCTAGAAATAGTTTTTTGAATTTGACCGACTTTTTAGAGGTATCAATCACAAGCTTGTTACTTGCTACACGATTATCATCCATACCAAGCATCTCCACATGACCTTTTAGTGTCAATAGAGAGGCATTTTTATCATAATGGGCATAGTCAGATTTAATCATCACACCATTATAGAGAATAACCACCTCTTCATCGGCTACAAAGTTTCCACCATTGGCATTAACGTGCTTGGCAAAGACTTCAATTGTCTCTTTGGCGATTAGAAACGTAACAGATAGCAGAAAAAAGACTACTAGACTACGCATCCACGACAACAGTGTTTGATAACTTATCATGAAGTGTTTGAACCAATGGGGTAAAGTAGGCGACCAGATATCCCAAATAGAAGATACTCTCACTCAGCACTCTAAAGCCTGAACGCAACACAGCCACTTGAAATGAGGGTATTTGACCACTTTGCATCTCTACCACACGAATTTTGAGTAACCTTTTTCCCAGTGTCTGTCCACTCTGCCATGTGAAATATGTATGATAGAGAAAACGTAGGAGAATAAAGTATACACCATTTCTCTCTAGAAATGAAATCAACTGCATCGGCTCTTGAATATCTATACGCATAATCTGCTCAAAAAAGATAATAAAAATAAGCAGTGTGACCACAATATCATCAATCATAAAGGCACTAAGACGTTTTCCTGTAGATACAACATGATGGGTTCTTGACTCTTCTTGATTCATCTCTTCTCCTAGAGTGCTTGATAAGCGATATCAGTACGCGAATGTTTACCTGCAAAATGTACCTGCCCTACCAAAAGATATGCTCTCTTTTGAGCCTCTGCAATACTATCTCCAAGCCCAACACAGACAAGTACACGACCACCTGTAGCGTAAAGTTTTCCATCCTCTTCACGTGTCACTCCTGCATAGGAGATGTGTGCATTACCATCTAGTTCCTCATGGTAGATATCATCCACAATTATCTCAGCAGGAACAGAGCTTTTATAAGGGTACTCTTTTGATGCCATCACCACCCCCACAGCATACTTATCATGAAACTCAACCTCTAAGCTTTTTAAATCATTGGTTGCCCCTTTATAGAACAAATCAAGAGCTGATGATTTAAGTAGAGGCATAATCTCTTCACACTCAGGGTCTCCAAAACGGACATTGTACTCCAAGATAATTGGCTCATTATCAACCACCATTACTCCAATAAAAAGTACCCCTTTAAATGGCATACCTTCGTTTTTCATCCCTTCTAAGGTTGGGATAATTACACGCGTATCAAGTTTTGCATAAATCTCATCGTTGACCAGAGGAGTTGGAGCATATGCACCCATACCACCTGTATTTGGTCCCTCATCATTATTAAGCAATCTCTTGTGGTCTTGGGCTGCTGGAAGTACCACATAATCCTCACCATCACAAATTGCAAATACCGAAAGCTCATACCCATCTAAAAACTCCTCAACGACAATAGAAGTTCCCGCATCACCAAATGAGTTACCAGACAACATCTCCCCTGCTGCCTCTTTTGCTTCATCATGACTCTGGGCAATAATCACCCCTTTACCACCACAAAGACCATCTGCTTTGACCACAATAGTAGCTTCGAGACTATTAATAAACTTATACGCCTCTTCAAGCGAATCAGTTTCAATATATTTAGCTGTAGGAACATTATGACGTGCCAAAAAGTTCTTCATAAAAATCTTAGAACCCTCTAACTGTGAGGCTTGTGCTGAAGGTCCAAAAATCTTTAACCCACGCTCTTCAAATAGGTCTACAATTCCTTCTACCAAAGGAGCTTCTGGTCCTACAATCGTAAGTTCAACGCTATTCTCTTTACAAAAATCAGCCAACTCATTAAAATCAGATATCATTAGATTTTTACCCAACATATCAGTTGCTCCATTGCCTGGAGCAAAATATATTTTCTCTACTTTTTCATCTTTTTTAAGAGCCATTCCTATTGAATACTCACGTCCACCCGCACCAATTATTAATACATTCACTTGATATCTCTCCACATTTAAAACTATAATTTTCAACATTATACACTATTAAATTTTAGAATAGCCTACAGTATCAGTGATAAGTTTATTTTTGATGTTTTTTGTGTTTGATGTTTTTTGTGTTTGATGTTTTTTAAGAAAGGTTAAGTTAAAATACCCCGAGTGGCCGTTCTGCATAGAGCCGGCCCTAAAAAGCCAACGGTGAAGGAGAGAGTAATCTTTAGGGGATAATCTCTCGCTAGTATTAGTAGCTCAAACGAAATCACCCACACACCAATTAACCACATGTCCCTCTATAGATAATGTTGGACCACATATTACAGTAGTCGAACCACTCAGGTTAAACGGATTATACAACAATTCTAATAAAATGTCACTACTTCTGATTGATTTTTTATAATTTTCATCTGCTGGTATGAAATGTAGCGATGTAAAATAAATTTATAAAGTAGAAAAACATAAGATATATTTATATAAATTATACTAATTATAAATTTTTCTTAAGTATATATTAAGTAAAACCGCTCTATACTTCTATCGAAATTAATATTTTACTAAATTTTTCTTGACTCAATAGTTTAAAATTGAGTCAAAACTCAATATACGGATATTTTGATGGAAAACTATATTTTTGATACCCCCATGCTCATTTCAGCTATTATTATGCTATTTACATTTGTAGGCATCTTCACAGAAGGACTACATGGTTTTCATAGAACCAAATTTGCCATGCTTGGAGCTTTTTCGATGATTGTAGTTGGACAATATTATGGATTTTATTCCCCCGATGAAGCGATTGAAGCGATTGATTGGAATGTTGTTTTTCTACTTGGAGCGATGATGACCATTGTTTCAATTATGATTCCTACAGGTGGATTTGAAGCAATTGCTTATAAGATTGGTCATTTAAGTAAAGGGAGGCTTTTTATTTTGATGGCACTTATGGGAACGGTAGTATCTCTTATTTCATTGATGCTTGACAATGTGACCACAGTTGTTATTTTTGGACCGATTATTGTACTTATTTCCAGTGCCCTAAAAGTAAACCCCATACCTTATCTCTTGGCTGCAGCACTTCTTTCAGATACAGGAGGGGTTGCTACCTTGGTGGGAGACCCTCCAAACTTGATGATTGGTTCAGCCAAAGGGATTGACTTTAATACCTTTTTTATTCATATGAGTGGTGTGGTTTTTGTTGCTTATATTGCCACTATTTTTAGTTTAAAATATCTTTTTAGAAAAGAGTTGGCAGAAAAACCTGAACCGATGGATTTGTCAACTGCCCATAAAAACTATCTTACCGATAAAATAACATGGCATCGCTCACTCTTTGTATTGGGCTTGATGGTAATTCTCTTTATTTTTCACCACACTTTAGGCTGGGATGCTTGGATGGTAGCAACATTGGGATTAACCCTGTTACTCTTTATCGCACCCAATACCGACATGGATGAAGCATTTGGAAAAATAGAGATTACCCTTTTGGCTTTTTTTATCTCCCTTTTTGTGATTGTAGGAGGAGTGGAGCAGACACACTTTTTAGAGTATTTAGGAAGTCATATTGAACCCTTTGTGCGTTCCGACTTATTGATGGCAAGTATTATTTTAATGTGGTCAGCAGCCGTGCTTTCAGCAATGATAGACAATATCCCCTTTACAGCAGCGATGATACCGATTTTAACAGGGATGGAAGCACAAGGGATTCCTGCTACACCTCTTTGGTGGGCGTTGGCTATTGGTGTGGGAATGGGAGGCAACGGAACACATTTGGGTTCTACTGCAAATGTCTTTATTGTCACCTTATCAGAGCGATTGGCACGAGAGAAAAATGACCCCTCTTTGGCAATCACCCCCATGGTTTGGTTCAAAAAAGGAACGCCTGTTATGTTGGTAACACTGATTACCTCCTCTATTGTTTTTTGGTTGTTCTTTGATTTCTTTGCACAACCAATTCCATAAATATTTTTAAGGTACTGCTTTATGCTTAATTTTTTAATTTTACTAATTCTATTTGCAATCTTCCTATCCTTTATAAGGTTTATAAAAGGACCACACCTAACTGATAGGGTTGTTGCGTTTGACACCATGGGGATAATTGCTGTATCTCTTTTGGTACTCTTATCGGTGGCTATAAAAGATAGTATCTATCTTGATGTGGCTCTTGTCTTTGCACTTATTGGCTTTATTGGCACAATAATTTTTGCACGATTTAATGTAGCAAAGGATATTGATGCTTAATATAGTTGGATATGTGTTAATAACACTGGGTGCTGTACTGCTTGTGATTAGTGCTATTGGGCTTTTGAGAATGCCTGATACCATTACACGAATGCATGCAGGAACAAAGGCTTCTACTTTGGGGAGTCTTTTTGTAATATTTGGAGTGATGTTTCTAGAGCCGTCGCTTTGGTTTAAACTCTTTTTTTTAGCTCTATTTATATTAATTACCAATCCACTCTCTTCATCTATTTTGGCTAGAAGTACCTATCTTAAACATGGTTTTTTAAATCAGAGTGGTATGGACGATTTAAAGGAGAAGAGAAAATGATAGGTTTAATAATTCTCTCTATTTTTATAACGCTTATTATATTAGCTGTTTTGATTATTTCAAACGAAGATTTACCCCACAGTGTCATTCTCTTTATGGGCTTTGGACTGGGGAGTGTCATTCTGTTCTTCTTGTTCTCTGCTCCTGATGTGGCTTTGACCGAAGCTGTTATTGGTACCGGGGTTAGTGGTGTTGTCTTTTTGGTAACACTTCTTCAGATACGAAGCAAAGAGGTAAACCGATGATAAATATGAAAAAGATAAATATAAAAAAAGATATATCTATCGAAAGCCTTGTGGTTTCGCTTTTGGTTTCAGTTATGACCATTATGCTTATCTCGTTATTTTTAAACTTTGATGTTGTATCTGGCTCAATTGGTACAGAAATTATAAGTATAAATGCAGATACAACAGGAACAGCAAACGCTGTAACTTCGGTGGTTACCTACTTTAGGGGCTTTGATACACTGGGCGAGGTTACTATTCTATTTCTCTCTATTTTTGGAATAGGTTTGGGGTTAGAGGGGTATAAAGACAAACTAAATATCTTTGCTTACGAAAACCGACTTCTTAAAACTGCTGTTGATACGCTCT
>JALTGP010000140.1 GCA_027076905.1 Campylobacteraceae bacterium
CTTCTGTCAGGCTAACTATCTATTTATTTCCTTTTAAAAAGGATAAATAACTTTGAAAAAGTAAAAAAAACTTAAAAAAGACATCCCCCATAAAAGTTTATCTAGGTACAATACGATTCCAAATTTTAGTTAGGAGTTACTTTTTATTAAAAAATGGTAATAACCTAACGAGTTCTTTATAAGGTAAAATGAATGGAAAAAATTAGACTTAAGCTTAAAGCTTATGATCACCGTGTTTTAGATAGATCAGTTGCTTCAATTGTTGAAGCTGTTAGACGTACAGGTGCAGAGCTTATTGGCCCTATCCCAATGCCAACTAAGATTAAGAAATACACCGTTCTTAGATCGCCACACGTAAACAAAGATTCACGTGAGCAGTTTGAGATTAGAATTCACGCAAGAATGATTGATATTGTTTCAGCGACATCAGATACTATTGACTCTTTAATGAAGTTAGATTTAGCACCTGAAGTTGATGTTGAAATTAGATCAATGGACAAATAGGAGTAGATGATGGAATTTATTATTGAAAAAGTAGGTATGAGCAGAACTGTTGGCGTACCAAGTGTTCCTGTAACACTTTTAAAAGTTATCGAAACTAAAGTATGTGAAGTACGTGAAGATGGTAAAGCATTGGTAGCTTACCATAGCAGTAAAAAGTTTAACAAAAGTATTGAAGGTCAACAGACTAAATTCGGTATCGACAAAGAGTTTAACAAGTTTATGACAATCACTGTAGCAGAGGGTACAGAGGCTGGAGACTATTCACCAGAAGCATTGGTATCTGCTGAGTTGGTTAAAACTTCATTAAATACCAAAGGTCGTGGTTTTTCAGGTGGTATGAAACGTCACAACTTTGGTGGTGGGCCAGCGTCACACGGACACAGATTTGGTAGAAGAATCGGTTCAATCGGTAATGCAGAGTGGCCTGGACGTGTACAAAAAGGTAAAAAAATGCCTGGTCAGTACGGAAACACACAAGTTACAGTTAAAAATGATGTAGTTTCATTTGACGCTGAAAACGGAATTTTAGTATTAAAAGGTTCAATCCCTGGTCACAATGGTGCTCGTGGATTGGTAAGGATTGTTAAATAATGAGTACAACAGTAATTAAAACAAGTGACCTTCCAGCGTCATATGCAGAGGTTAATCCACATAATCTTTACTTATATTGTAAGTCTTATGCAGCAGGGTTAAGAGCCAATACTGCACATACCAAAACCCGTTCAGCTGTTCGTGGTGGTGGAAAGAAGCCTTGGGCTCAAAAAGGTGGAGGACGTGCAAGAGCAGGTTCTGTTCGCTCTCCTATCTTTGTTGGTGGTGGTGTTGCTTTTGGACCTAAAAATAACAGAAACTACAACCAAAAAGTAAATAAAAAACAGAAAAAATTGGCACTTAACTTTGCATTGGCAGAGTTGGTAGCTGAAGAGAAAATTTTTGTTATGGAGAACATCGTTGTTGAATCAGGTAAAACAAAAGATGCTCAGGCATTTGTTGCAGAGCTTGGACAAAGAGATGTGTTGGTTGTTAAAGAGCTTATTGATGATAAAACATTTTTAGCATTTAGAAACCTTCAGAATGCTTACCTTATTGAAGCAAATGAACTGAACGCATACCTAGCAGCTGCTTACCACTCAATGGTAATCGAAAAAGCTGTTTGGGATAAATTGATAGAAGAGAGATAATATGGCAGATATTACAGATATTAAAGCAATTTTGTACACTGAGAAGACTCTTGCTATGCAAGAAGAGGGTGTGCTTGTTGTTCAGACTAGCCCAAGAATGACCAAAAATGGTCTAAAAGCAGTTTTCAAAGAGTATTTTGGTATTAAACCGTTGAGAGTAAATTCAATGAGAGTTAATGGTAAAGTTAAACGATTTAAAGGTATCGAAGGTAAAAGACCAGACTTGAAAAAGTTCTATGTGTTCTTACCAGAAGATGCAAAAATTGATAGCTTAGCAGTGTAAGGAAGAATAAATGGCAATTAAATCATATAAACCAACCTCTGCAGGTCGTCGTTATATTACCAACCTTGATAGTGGTGATATTACAGCAAAAGCTAGTGTTAGAAGTCTTCTTAAAAAACTTCCACGTTCAGCAGGTAGAAATCATAACGGTAGAATCACTTCTCGTCACAGACAAGGTGGAGCTAAAAAACTATACAGAATCATTGACTTTAAAAGAAATAAGTTTGGTGTTGAAGGAACAGTAGCAACTGTTGAGTATGACCCATACAGAACTTGTAGAATCTGTCTTGTTAAATATACGGATGGTGATAGAAGATATGTTCTTCAAGCCAAAGGTATGAGTGTTGGTGATAAAATCATGTCAGCTGAGAGTGGACTTGATATTAAAACTGGTAATGCGATGAAACTTAAAGCGATTCCTGTTGGAACATTGGTTCACAACATTGAGCTAAATATCGGTCAGGGTGGTACTATTGCCCGTTCAGCTGGTGGTTATGCACAAATTATGGGTAGAGATGGTAAATACGTTTCACTTAGACTTCCATCTGGTGAGATGAGATATGTTCTTGGTGAGTGTTTAGCAACTATTGGTACTGTTGGAAGCGAAGATTGGTCAAATGTTGTTCTTGGTAAAGCTGGTCGTCAAAGACACAGAGGTATCAGACCACAAACTAGAGGGTCTGCAATGAACCCAATTGACCACCCACATGGTGGTGGTGAAGGTAAGACAAACTCAGGACGACATCCAGTTTCTCCATGGGGTATGCCTACTAAAGGTTACAAAACTCGTAAGAAAAAAGCTAGTGATAAATTAATTATCTCTAAGAGAAAGAAGTAAGGGTAAGAGATGGCAAGATCAACTAAAAAAGGTCCATTTATAGATGACCACTTAAAGAAAAAAGTTCTTAAGGCAAAAGAGGAAGGTTCTCACAAACCAATCAAAACTTGGTCAAGACGTTCCGTTATCTTCCCTGAGTTCATTGGTTTAACTATCAATGTTCACAACGGTAGACAGTTTATCCCTGTATATATTACAGAGAACCACGTTGGATATAAGTTGGGTGAGTTCTCACCTACTAGAACATTTAAGGGCCATAAAGGTTCTGTTCAGAGAAAAGGGTAGGGGATTATGAGTAAAGCATTATTGAAATATACACGTGTAGCCCCTAATAAAGCAAGAATGATTGCCAGAGAAGTTCAAGGTATGAATGCTGAACTTGCTCTCGCAGCATTGGAGTTTATGCCAAATAAAGCAGCCAGAATAATCTCTAAAGTAATTGCTTCAGCCGTAGCCAATGGAGACTTTGAACCAGAAGAGGTGGTAATTTCTTCTTGTAGAGTAGACAAAGCAGCGGTAATGAAAAGATGGAGACCACGGGCTAGAGGTACTGCGAGCAGAATCCTTAAGCCAACAGCACACATCATGGTAACAGTAGCAAAAGCAGAGGAGGCATAATATGGGTCAAAAAGTAAATCCTATTGGTCTTAGACTTGGAATCAATAGAAACTGGGAATCAAGATGGTTTCCTAAAAAAGAGAGAACAGCAGCGTTTATTGCTGAGGATTACCAACTAAGAAAGTATTTGAAAAAAGAGCTTTTCTATGCAGGTGTATCTAATCTTATTATTGAGAGAACAGCTAAGAAAATCAGAGTTACAATTGTAACAGCACGTCCTGGAATTATCATTGGTAAAAAAGGTGCTGATATTACTAAGCTTAAAGAGACGCTTACTAAGAAATTTAGTAAAGATATCTCTCTTAATATTAAAGAAGAGAAACGTGCTCAAGCTTCTGCTCAATTGGCAGCTGAAAACGTAGCTACTCAACTTGAAAGAAGAGTTGCATTTAGACGTGCAATGAAAAAAGTTATTCAAGGTGCATTGAAGTCTGGAGCAAAAGGAATTAAAGTTGCTGTTGCTGGTAGACTTGGTGGTGCTGAGATGGCTAGAACTGAGTGGTACTTAGAGGGAAGAGTTCCTCTTCATACACTTAGAGCTAAAATTGATTACGGTTTTGCAGAAGCACAAACTACTTATGGAATTATTGGTATCAAAGTTTGGATTTTCAAAGGTGAAGTTCTTGCTAAAGGTATCCAAGCAGAGCCAAAAGATGAAAAAAGAGGTGGAAGAAAACCATCACGTAACCAAAAGAGAGGTGAATAGTCATGTTAATGCCTAAAAGAACTAAATTTCGTAAAGTTATGAAGGGTCGTAACAGAGGAAAGTCATTTAGAGGTAACAAGATTGAGTTTGGTGAGTTCGCACTAAAAGCTGTTTCAGCTGGTAGAATTAACTCAAGACAAATCGAAGCTGCCAGAATCACAATGACCCGTGAGATGAAAAGACAAGGTAAATCTTGGATTAGAGTTTTTCCAGATAAGCCTCTTACAAGAAAGCCTCTTGAGACAAGAATGGGTAAAGGTAAGGGTTCAGTAGAAGAGTGGGTAATGAACATTAAGCCAGGTAGAATTGTATTTGAAGTTGCTGGTGTTCCTGAAGATGTCGCACGTAAAGCACTTACACTTGCATTGCATAAACTTCCATTTCAATGTAAAATTATCGCTGCAAAGGATAGTAATGAAATATACTGATATTCAAGATAAATCTGTTGAAGATTTAACAGTGATGCTTAAAGAGAAAAAGATTGAACTTTTTACCCTTAAAGCGAAACAGAAAACAATGCAACTTACAAATACAAGTGAGTTAAGAGTAGCGAAAAAAGATATCGCTAGAATTCAAACAGCTATTACAGCTAACGCGTCGAAGTAAGGGGTTAGAGTATGCCAAAAAGACAAATATCTGGAACTGTGATTAAAAAATCAGGTGAAAAAACTATTTCTATTGTTGTAGAGAGAAAAGTTATCCACCCAAGATATCACAAAACAGTAAAACGATTTAAAAAATATCTTATTCATGATGAGCAAGGTGTTGTAAATGTTGGAGATACTATCTCTGCTATTGAGTGTCGACCACTCTCTAAAACAAAAAGTTTTAGACTTCTAAAAGTTATTTCAGAAGTTAAAAAGGGAGAGGTGGAGTAATGATTCAAGGTTTCACAAGATTAACTGTTGCTGATAACAGTGGAGCTAAAGAGATTATGTGTATCAAAGTTCTTGGTGGTTCTAAGAGAAGATATGCTTCAGTTGGTGACGTTATCGTAGCTTCTGTTAAAAAAGCTCTTCCAACAGGAAAAGTTAAAAAAGGTAAGGTAGTTAAAGCCGTTGTTGTAAGAACTCATAAAGAGATTCAAAGAGAAAATGGTTCACTAATCAGATTCGACGATAACGCTGCTGTAATTATTGATGATAAAAACGCACCAATTGGTACACGTATTTTTGGTCCTGTAGCTAGAGAAGCTAGATATGCAGGATTTATGAAAATTGTATCACTTGCTCCAGAGGTATGGTAATGGCAAATAAAAAATTTAAAATTAAAAAGGGTGATGAAGTAATAATCATCGCTGGTGACGATAAAGGCAAAACTGCTGAAGTTCTTAAAGTTCTTACAAAGCAAGATGCTGTAATCGTTGCAGGTTGTAAACTTGCAAAGAAAGCTGTAAAGCCAACAGAAGAGAATAAAGATGGTGGTTTCGAAAATAAAGAGATGCCAATCCATATTTCTAATGTAAAAAAAGTAGAGGCATAATACGATGAGTAGAATGAAGCAAAAGTACAATGACATTACACCAGCTCTTAGAGAAGAGTTGGGGATTAAAAATGTAATGCAGACACCTAAGCTTGAGAAGATAGTTATCTCTGTGGGTGCTGGTGAAGAGGGTAAGGATAATAAACTTATCGCAAACATGACAGATACTATCTCACTAATTGCTGGTCAAAAAGCAGTGGTGGTTAATGCTAAAAAATCAGTTGCTGGTTTTAAAGCAAGAGAGGGAGCACCATCTGGTATCCGTGTAACTTTACGTGGTGCTAATATGTACAACTTCTTTGATAAATTGGTTTCAATTTCACTTCCAAGAGTAAAAGATTTCCGTGGAACTCCTAGAAAAGGGTTTGATGGTCGTGGTAACTATAACTTCGGTCTTCAAGAGCAACTTATGTTCCCAGAGGTTGAATTTGATAAAATTATCAAAACTCACGGTATGAATATTACAATTGTAACAAGTACCCAAAACGATAAAGAAGCATTTACTCTTTTAGAGAAACTTGGAATGCCTTTCGCTAAAGGAAAGAAATAATGGCTAAAAAATCAATGATCGCAAAACAGCAGAGACCTGCTAAGTTTAGCTCACAAGCATATACAAGATGTAACATTTGTGGTAGACCTCACTCTGTATACAGAGATTTCGGTTTATGTAGAATTTGTTTAAGAAAAATGGCAAACGAGGGATTAATCCCTGGTATGAAAAAATCAAGCTGGTAAGGAGAAGTAAAAGATGATGACAGATATAATTGCAGACTCTCTTACTCGAATAAGAAATGCTGCACAAAGAAGATTAGACGTAACAACACTTCTTCACTCAAAGACAATTGAGGCTACAGTTTCTATTTTAGTAGACAAGGGTTACCTTGAGAGTTTTAAAGTAAAAGAAGATGGACCAAAGAAAACTATTAAAGTGGTACTTAAATATGATGAAAATGGTCACAGTGTAATCAATGAAATTAAGAAAATTTCTAAGCCAGGTAGACGTGTTTACCAAAGTGCAGCAGAAGTAAGATCTTTTAAAAATGGTTACGGAACACTAGTAGTATCTACCAACAAAGGCGTGATTGCAAATGATGAAGCATTCAAGCAAAAAGTTGGTGGTGAAGTAATCTGTAGTATTTGGTAAGGAGTAGATATGTCAAGAGTAGGAAAAAAACCTGTAACTGTTGTTAGCGGTATTGATGTATCACTTGATGGTACAACTTTGGTTGCTAAAAAAGGTAACAATGAAAAAAGACTTGAGACTCATGGACGAGTTGAAATCTCTATTGATGGTGCTGAAGTAACATTTGCAAGAGTGGGTGAGTCAAAAGAGAGTTCTGCTTTCTGGGGAACTTACAGAGCACTGTTTGCAAATATTATCGAAGGTCTTGATAAAGGTTTCAAAAAATCTTTAGAGATTAATGGTGTTGGTTACAGAGCGGCTGTTGAAGGTAAAAACCTTAAACTGCAACTTGGATTTTCTCATGATATTAACTATTCAATTCCAGAAGGTCTTGAAGTTACTGTTGAGAAGAACTTAATTCACCTTAAGGGAACTGACAAGCAAGTTGTTGGACAAGCTGCTGCTGAGATTAGAAGCTTTAGACCACCAGAGCCTTACAAAGGTAAAGGGGTTAAGTATACTGATGAAGTTATTATCAGAAAAGCTGGAAAATCAGCAAGTTAATAGGAGCTTAAGATGTTAAAAAGTATTCAAAGAAGAAAAAACAAACTTCGTATTCAACGTAAAAGAAGAGTAAGAGGAAAAATCTCGGGAACTGTTGAGCTTCCAAGATTGTCTATTTTTAAATCAAATAGATACGTATCTGCTCAGGCTATTGATGATATAAGTGGTGTGACACTTGCTTCTGTAAGTGGTCAAAAACTGGGTCTTAAAGCGACAAGAGAAGATGCTACAAAAGTTGGTATAGCCATGGCAGATGCTCTTAAAGCTAAAAATATTGAAACTATTGTTTTTGATAGAAATGGTTATCTCTACCACGGTGTTGTTGCTTCTTTTGCTGACGCTTTGCGAGAAGCTGGAATTAAGTTTTAAGGAGAGATGAATGTTAGCAGAAAATATTGATAGAGAAAAATTTGAAGAAAAAATCGTAAACATTGGTCGTGTTACTAAAGTTGTAAAGGGTGGTAGACGTTTTAGATTTACTGCTCTTGTAGTGATTGGTGACAAAAATGGTACTATTGGCTATGGTACAGGTAAAGCGAAAGAGGTTCCAGATGCTATTAAAAAAGCAGTTGATGATGCTTTCAAATCGCTTGTTCATGTAAACGTTAAGGGTACAACCATTGCTCATGATGTTCAACAAAAAACTGGTGCAAGTCGTATTATCTTAAGACCAGCTAGTGAAGGTACAGGGACAATCGCAGGTGGTGCGATGAGACCAGTACTTGAACTTGCAGGTATCCAAGATGTTATTGCAAAATCATTGGGTTCAAATAACCCAAACAACCTTGTAAGAGCAACAATTGATGCTCTTGTCAAAGTTAAGAAATAAGGAGTAGATATGGGTTTACATAATTTACAACCTGCTCCAGGTTCAACACGTAACAGAAAACGTGTTGGTCGTGGTCAAGGTTCAGGAACTGGTAAAACTTCAGGACGTGGTAACAAAGGTCAGAAGTCAAGAACAGGTTACTCAGCTAAAAGAGGTTTTGAAGGTGGTCAAATGCCACTCTACAGAAGATTACCAAAAGTTGGTTTCTCTTCAAGAGTTGTTAAGCCTCACGCAATTAATGTTGATAAAAACAAAGCAGTTGCAGAGCTTGATGAGATTACTATGGAGACAATTGCCTCTGTATATAGACTTCAAAAATCGGTAACAAAAGTAAAACTTATTGGTGCTAGTGCTAAAGATTTAGCATCTAAAATCAAAGATGAAGCTATTACAACTACTGGTAACTAACCATGGGTAATGCTTTAACTCAAAAGATACTTATTACTTTTGGATTTCTATTTGCTTATAGAGTTTTAGCATACGTACCAGTACCTGGCGTTGATACAGCCGTCATTGCCTCATTTTTTGATGGTAAAGCAGGTATGGGGAACATGATGAACATGTTCTCTGGTGGTGCAATTCAAAGATTTTCTATTATCTCCTTAGGTATTATGCCTTATATTACAGCATCCATTGTCATGGAGCTTCTAGCCGCAACTTTCCCTACTGTTGGTCAGATGAAAAAAGAGCGTGATGGTATGCAGAAATATATGCAGATTATTCGTTATGCCACTATTTTTATCACAATTGTACAAGCGTTTGGTGTCTCTATGGGACTTCTAAATATGAATGGTGCTGTGTTAATTGATGCAACTACCTTTACAATTATTACCACCGTCTCTATGCTTGTTGGTACAATGTTATTGATGTGGATTGGTGAGCGTATTACACAGAGTGGTATTGGTAACGGTATCTCACTCATTATCTTTGCAGGTATTGTTTCGGGTATTCCAGCAGCTATCTCAAATACTGTTGAAGGAATTAACACAGGAGAACTGTCATTCTTGGCTGTTATTGCAATGTTAGTAATTATCTTGATTACTATTTTTGTTATTATTTATGTAGAGCTTGGTGAGCGTAGAGTTCCTATCTCTTATAGCCGAAAAACAATTATGCAAAATCAAGATAAGAGAGTGATGAACTATATTCCAATTAAGGTAAACTTAGCAGGTGTTATTCCTCCTATTTTTGCCTCAGCGGTATTAATGTTCCCTCTTACCATGATGGGAAGCAGTACAAATGAGATTGCTTTAGCGGTTGCTGATGCATTAGCCCCTGGTGGTGTTTTATTTAATATAGTGACATTTATCTTGGTTGTTTTCTTTGCATTTTTCTACGCGTCAATTGTATTTAATGCAAAAGATATCGCAGATAATCTAAAGCGTCAAGGTGGATTTATTCCTGGTGTTCGTCCTGGTGAGCATACCAAGGAGAAGATTAATGAGATTGCAAGTAACCTAACAGGTTCAGGTGCATTTTACCTCGCAGGTATCTCAACCATTCCATTTTTATTGATTTCAACCATGGGTGCGTCGTTCTTCTTTGGTGGGGTTGCTGTTTTGATTGTGGTTCAAGTTGCTCTTGATACTATGAGAAAAATTGAGGCTCAAATCTATATGAACAAATATGAAACATTGGGAGCAGTAGGTCTATAATGGCGATAGCTCTTCGTAAACCTGACGAGTTGACCAAGCTAAAATTGGCTGGGTCAATCGTGGGTAAAACACTACAATATCTTCAAGAAAATATTACTGTTGGAATGACTTTAAATGAGATTGATGCTATGGGTGAGGCGTTTATTCGTGAACACGGAGCAGAGCCTTCCTTTAAAGGTCTTTATGGTTTTACAGGTTCTGTTTGTACTTCACTAAATCAAGTATGTATTCATGGTACACCCAATGAGACAAAAGTTAAAGAGGGTGATATTCTAGGCTTAGATTTGGGTACAAAAATAGAGGGTTACTTTGGTGATGCTGCGATAACCATGGCAATTGGTGAGATTTCAAAAGAGGATGAAGCGTTAATTGCGTGTTCCAAAGATGCACTCTATCATGCGATAGAGAGTATCAAGGTAGGAATGCGTTTTAAAGAGCTTTCAGGAATCTTAGAGGAGTTTATACTAGGTCGTGGTTATGTACCATTAAGAGACTTTTGTGGTCATGGTATTGGTAAAAAGCCACATGAAGAACCAAACATCCCTAACTATGTGGAGGGTAAACCAAAGCAGGGTCCAAAGATTAAAAATGGCATGGTATTTTGTTTAGAACCTATGATATGTCAAAAATCAGATAAACCAGTTATTTTAGAAGATAAATGGTCGGTGGTAAGTGAAGATGGTTTAAACACCTCTCACTATGAGCATACAGTAGCGATAATTGATGGAAAAGCTGTGATTTTAACAAATTCATAAGTAGAGAATAAAATTTCATAATTAGTAAACAATATTTCAGTAAAACAGAAAATATTCATAAAGGAGAATAGATGGCAAAAGACGACGTAATAGAGATTGATGGCAAGGTAATAGAAGCATTACCAAATGCAACTTTTAGGGTAGAGCTTGATAATGGGCATATTATTTTATGTCACATTGCAGGAAAGATGAGAATGCACTACATTAAAATCTTACCTGGTGACAAAGTAAAAGTTGAGTTAACACCTTATAGTCTTGATAAAGGTCGTATCACTTTTAGATACAAATAGCAAAAACAGCAGATGGAACTCTCCATCTGTTGCTTCTAACAAAGAGATAACAATCTCTCTTTTAAAAAAACTCCTATAATATATTGTTTATTATTATTAATTATGTTAAAATATGTTTTTAACATAAAGGAATTATACTATGAACAGAATTTTTTTAATTTTTATTAGCCTATTATTCATGATAACAACAGCATTTTCTATTAGTTATGAGGATGGAACAACCCCTGAAAAATGGCTTACCTATACCTCTGTAGGTGGAAATATTTCGTCAGAAAATGGGGCGATTAGATTGGTTGGTTCAGGAACAAAAACAGGATATTATCTTCCTCTTAGGAATGCAAATTAAATAAGTACCAGTTTTCATAGGTAAATAAACGAATAGATTTAGCTATAGTTTGACGCAGGACTACTCCCCGTAATTCAAGGAAAATTAGAGTTAAAGATATTTGTTTAGTTGCCTTTGAAATTTGGTAGTTATTT
>JALTGP010000141.1 GCA_027076905.1 Campylobacteraceae bacterium
TTAATTTAGACAGAGTCATTGACACAGCAGGGGTAGCAAAAGCAGGTGTGGTACTCATAGATGCTTGTCGAGACAACCCTTTGAGTGATAACTTTTCTACAAGTAACAGTAAAAGTGGTAATTTTGATAGAGGTTTGGCTCAAATAACCCCTAAAAAAGGCTTAAAAGTCATTGTCGGTTTTGCTACACAGTCTGGTCAAATAGCCCAAGATGGACGAACAGACAACAGCCCCTATGCCATTGCCCTAAAAAGTGCGTTGAAACTTAATCGT
The DNA here is from genome assembly GCA_027076905.1 of Campylobacteraceae bacterium. Classification (GTDB taxonomy): domain Bacteria; phylum Campylobacterota; class Campylobacteria; order Campylobacterales; family Sulfurovaceae; genus UBA1140. Next base: position 273 of record JALTGP010000141.1, read on the forward strand.
GACATTACCAAGGTATTAGGAGCAGTCAACGAAGATGTATTAACTGCGACAGGTTCACAGATGCCAATGTTTAGAAGTACCCTTGGACGAAGAGATGTCTGTTTAACAGGTTCATGTTCTCAAAAGGTAGTGATTGATAACAGCCAAGAGTTAGCAAGATTACGAGCCGAAAATGCACAGTATAGAGAGCAGAGTTCTAGGGTTGTTGTTCCTGCTCCAAAAGTAAACAGTTATGTGCCTCCAAAAGTTATTCCTGCTCCAGTAGTATCTACCTCTATTTCAAAATGGATGACACCAATAAATAAAACAGCTACTTGGGAAAAGGCTAAAGAGATTTGTAGAGCCAGTGGTGGAAGATTACCAACAAAAGAGGAGCTTGAAAAAGTTGTGACAGATTGTGGTGGGACATTAAATTCTAATTTCTTTGGAGAAGATGCAAGTAAAAACAAAAAAAATAATCATTATCAAAATTGCTATAAAAAAAAGGGTTTTACCTCTAACGACTATTGGTCGTCTACTACTTATGCAAGTTACGCTAGCCTTGCGTGGGGTGTCGGCTTCAGCTATGGGTACACGGACGACTACGTTCAGTCGGATTGCAATAATGTGCGTTGTGTGAGGACAGGACAATAAACTGGCATAGTTAAAGATTTAACTTTAGCTATAGTCGTTTGGACTTTGACTTTTGATTTTTAAAATAGAGCTTTTGTGGGAGGGAGGTTTGTTTTTGGTTGGGGGTTTTGTAGGAGGGTCACGGTTTTCTTTTTGTCCTGCTTGATTAATAATCTTTCCCCAATTTTCAATGCGATTTCGTGTTACTCTCTCTCCCTCTATCTCAAAAGAGGCTTGTGAATCGGCAAGAAGTAAAAAGCTAGAAGCC
>JALTGP010000142.1 GCA_027076905.1 Campylobacteraceae bacterium
GAGAGGTTCTTGATTTTTTTGATGGGATTTATAGCAAAGAGGAGATGATGGAAAAGATTGTAATCAATACAGCACGATTGGCTAAACGCCAACGTACTTTTAATGCGTCTGCTTTTGAGACGAAAAATTCTAAAATAGCATAACCTAAAGAGATATAAAGTATTACTAACATCTTCCCCTCTCTGTGACTTCTATTTGCGTGTTTATTTCCTTGGGGTAGCCTCCTTCCTCTACCGTTTATAAAATCAATTAGTCGTAACCCACAACCGAACTATAATCTTCAGGAGGATGCTCATATTTCTCTGGCTCTTCCTCTTTTACAAATGTTCTCTTTCTTGGTATCCTATTGATAGGATAGGGGGAGATATCAATGGGTTCATCTCTTCTCTCTTGATATCTAGGTTGATTTACTATTTGTTGCTCTTGTCTGGGTTGAGGAGTACGAATAACAATAGGTTGTTCATGCTTACTCTGTGCTGTTTGCGTAGTGTTACCACTAGGAGGTGTAAAATAAAATTTTCCATTTATTGTTTGGTCATAAATAGCAGGAAACTGCTTTTGATTTGATTCCACATAGACATCTTTTCGTGTTTTTTGAAAAACATCTCGTAAATCAAGTGGTTGACTCATGTACTTAATCAATGATTCAGTAAAGAGTCCATGTCCACCAGCTCTACCATCACTTGCCACACTTCCTGCCCCTGTAGAGTAGGAGACAAACATACCTATAGGTTCAACCTTTGCCAATCCACCTTTGCCCAAACTTCGGCTAAAAGGGTCATTTCGACACGCATCTAGTACCACAATATTGAGACGATTACCTATATTTTGCATTCTTTTGGTAATTCTATTTAAAGCAATAGCTTCATACTCAGTATCACTCTTGGCATCTATTTTAGCATCCACAGGAATAAGATAATTTTGTCCATCTACTTCGATTCCATGTCCTGAGAAATAAAACATCCCTACCCCACCACGTGAAATAGAGGTGTAAAACTCATCAAGACTCTTTTTCATGCCTCTTTTTGTACCATTTTCATTATAAATAACACGAAATCCTCGTTGCTCCAACATACCTTTAATCGCCCGTGCATCATTCACAGGGTTACTTAGTTTAGATAAAACACCTTGATAATCATTATTTCCAATAACTAAGGCGACTCTCTGCTCTTGAGCTGTATTGGTTGTTACCTTTACAGCCCTACTCTGTGTGGAGTTGGTATGAAAATCACTGGCACAGGCAGTGAAGTTCAATAAAACCATAAGTAAAAAAATAAAATATCTCATTTTTGACCATTCATTAATATAATATTAACTAAATAGTTGGACTATTTAAAGATACTAAGAACATTTTTGACAGTATCTGCAGCTGTATCCAAAGCATTAGAGTTCTCTTTTACCGCATCAGAAGTCTGATGACGCTTCATATTTTCCAATCGAATCTCATCTGCAGTCAAATTTTGTTGTCGCTTATATTGTCTCGCTTCCGATTTGCTAATCTGAGCCCCTTCTGCTCCTCTGTTATTATTTAAATAAGCAGAGTCCAATCCTGCTGTTTTGGGGGTACACGCTTGAATTGAGAATAAAATTGAAATTAAACCTATAGTTGTTAGTGATTTGCTTATTGCTTTCATTTTAGATATCCTTTTGTATTTGTATGTTACATATATTAACACATTTTTCATTAAAAATTTATTTAATTTAAATTAAATATAAAAATTAAAGATTTTCTAATTAAAAATTTATAACTTAAAGAGAGGCTATCTTTTTTGTAAAACTCTCCTCTAAAAATATCTCCAAAGACTGCTCCAGATCTTTGACCGCTAAAGTTCCCTCTAGTTGCATTAACACTTTATTATTTTTAGGTTCAATAAGAAATACAGTGGGTGTTCCCATATAACTAAGCCCCATAGGAAGTGCATCATAATCAGCGTCTATCTCTACTGCCTTTATATGCCTATGAACCATCTCCTTAATATGGCTGTTATTTTTCAACTCATAATTTAATGCAACACACGGTTCACAATCACCCACCTCAACTTTTATCATAATATATTTATTTTCACTCATTGCCTCTTTTTTAGCTTGGTCAAAATTGGTATAGTTTATACTTTTGGCTTCTCTATTAGCCAACATCTCAATATTTATTTTTTTTTTCTGTTTTTCAAGCTCCTGCTTAAGACTCTTTTCCTCTTTTTCAACCAAAAAATTTAAGTACTTCTTGGTATTAACCAATGCAGTTCGGTCTATCTTTGTACCGTGAGAGGAGATAAGGTAATTCCATGAGAGATTCTCTATCTCACTTAATGTCTCTTTCCAACTTTTTAAAGAATACTGCTTATCCATGTCTGGTGCTTGTCCATTAGAGACATAGTTTCCCACAAAAACTATCTGTTTTTTTGGAAAGTATGCAACAAGATGTCGTCCATTCTCTCTATTAAACTGCTTAACCTCTAGCGTAACATCTCCCACCGTAATCTCTTTGTTCTTTTTGATGTAACTATCAAGAGGAACAAGTCGCGTATTGAAAAAAGCATCTTTTGAAATTTTGTGAGAAATAGTAGAGGTGATGTCTTGATTAAAAAGTTTATAATAGGATTCGGGACCAACAAGCTTTGCCCCTTGCTCTTGATAAAACTCATTACCCAAAACATGAGTATCTTGCACGGTCGTATTTATAACATACTTTACAGGAAGAGGATTTACCTCTTGCATCGCATTGTAAGCTTGTTGAGCATATTGGTAGGTGGGTCCACTGTCTATTACTATATATCCCTCACTGCTCTCTACATAACAAGTATTAACTACTCTACCACCATTCTCCTCTTTTGCATCCCCATACAAACCAAAGAAACATGACACACCCTCTGTAACGGTATACGGCTTAAGGTGATACTCAAAACTCACACCATAAACTGTCAATAAAAAAAGCATTCCCAAAAATTTCACTACTGTTCCTTTTTTAAAGCTAAAATCCAAAATTTTATTGGATTTTTTCCCTATTTTTTTACAATAATAGCATGAAAGTTAGTGTAAAAAGTGAAATTTTATCAAAAAATCTTCAAGAAAACCCCGTTCTCTTAGACAGGGATGAATTGAAGAGGGTTGTTAAAGAGATATTTTAGTAAAATAAAAACAATATAAAATATAAATAAATATCTTTAACTCTAATTTTCCTTGAATTACGGGGAGTAGTCCTGCGTCAAACTATAGCTAAATCTATTCGTTTATTTACCTCTAGCTCTTTAGCTAGAGGTAGTTCACTAGATTATTGAACTAATGCAGTACCAACTCTAGAAAAGTTTCTGTTTTAAGGGAGGCACCACCGACCAAAACACCATTCACATTCTCTATTTTGGAAATATCAGCAATATTTGCACCCTTTACGCTTCCACCATAAAGCAGTGGCTTATCTACTATTTTTTTTAGAGAGTTATGTGTCTCTGTAATCTCCTCAACAGAAGCGGTACGTCCTGTACCTATCGCCCAAATAGGTTCATATGCTACCATAAAGTTATCATAAGTGGTATCAATTCCCTCAAACTGAGAGAGCAGATGCTCCATCACCGATTCAATCCCCTGCTCTCTTACCTCAAGTGATTCACCAATACAGTAGACAATCTCAAATCCTTGCTCTTTGAAAAAAGCAAACTTCTTGGCAACTTCTTCTTGAGACTCACCAATAATATCACGTCGTTCACTATGACCGATAAGAATGGTTGAGATGTTAAACTCTGCTAGTTGTTCAAGACCAACTTCACCTGTATAAGCTCCTTTCTCAACAGGATAAGCATTTTGAGTACCTACTGTAAAATCTCCATCATAT
>JALTGP010000143.1 GCA_027076905.1 Campylobacteraceae bacterium
TTGACCGTGCGACCTCTATCCTAAAAGATATGATTACTGTTTATGGTATGACCGATGTGGCAGGGCTTATGGTGCTTTCACGAACACAAAGCTCTTTCCTTGGTGGAGGAATGGTATCCAATGACTATAGTGAGCAGATGGCACAAGATATTGATAACCATATAAAGAGTACGTTAAATGAGCATTATGAGTATGTTAAAAAGACGCTTCGAGAGTATTCAGGAGCGATGGAAGAGATGACCGCTGTTCTTTTGGACGTTGAAGTCATTGAAGGGACAAAAGTCTACTCTATTATTGAGAAGTTTGAAGAGGAGAATGAGATGGAATCCCGTTTGGTTCATGATAAACGAGAGGAAGTTAAAGCTTAAAGTATCTAAGAAACTCAAAACACTCTTCAATTGTCCTAAAATGATAATCTGAATATGCTATATCTCTATTCCCAATAGAGATACTTTTACCTATTTTAGCATTGGTCGCAAGGTCAATGTCACTCTGTTTATCTCCTATCATCCATGAAGATTCTAAATCTATGTTATACTCTTTTAGTATCTCATCTATCATCCCTGTTTGGGGTTTTCTACAGCCACACTTCGTTTCAGGGGAGTGTTGACAAAATTTAATGGCTTCTATCTCTATCTTTTCTTGTTTTAACACTTTTAGCATCCATTTGCTTAGCTTCTCAAAATCATCAATAGAGTAGTATCCCCGTCCAATTCCAGATTGATTGGTGACAATAAAAAGTTTGAAATGCTTTTTAATAAAGAGGTGCATAAGCTCAAATATTTTTTCATTAAATGTAAAATCTTCAATCTTATTTACATAGCCGTGGTCGATGTTAATAATACCGTCACGGTCTAAAAATAAGGCTTTAGTAGGTATATTTAAGTCCAGCATAGAAACCTGTGTCAAAAGTAAAATCAGATCCACTAATATACTTTGTGTGGATATTTCTATAACCTGCGTAGACTTTTACATTTGGTATCATCTCAATATCACCTGCAATTCTAAACTCACTGTATGATTCAGCATCACTAAATGCTAATGCCCCTGGTGCATATAGAATTTTACCTTCTAGTGAGATAGGAGGGATATGAAACATCAATGGTGGAAATGTATATCGAACTTTTGCCATAAGTGGTAATGCCACAAATGAACCCTCATCACTATCATCTATCGAACTCCAAACCATTTTTCCTCCAAAGGTAAGCTCAACACCCCTAACACCTTCAAGCATATTGGTTGCTCCTAAACCCGCACCTAACAGTTTGGCAGTTTTTCTGTAACTGTCGATATTTAAAACATTAACTTCTGCTTGTAGTATAGTAGAAGTGTTTTGTAGTGCTGCTAGGTTTCGTGAGTCCAGTACTGCTTCTAGTTCCACATCATTTTCATTAATATTTATACTTGCCCCTGTCTCTGCAAATAGGACACTTGCACTTATCATTGAGAGTAAAATTGACCTTTTTAACATCTGTTTCTCCATTTTGTATTTTTATTATTATAACATATTATATTTTATTTCTGTGGAGAGATAGTTAAACGCACTACATATATTTTTTGAGTACTTCTGGAATTTCTATGCTTCCATCCTCATTTTGGTAGTTCTCCATGATTGCAACAAGGGTTCTTCCAACTGCTAAAGCAGATCCATTTAGGGTGTGAACCAGTACATTTTTCTTGCCATCCTTAAAGCGTATTTTTGCACGTCTTGCTTGAAAATCACGGGTGTTGGAGATAGATGAAATTTCACGATATTTATTTTGACCAGGTAACCAGACCTCCAAATCAATGGTAGTTGCGGCCGAGAATCCAAGGTCACCACCACAAAGCTCTACTGCTCGATGAGGAAGCCCTAGTCGGGTGAGAATATCAGAGGCGTTATCTACCATTATTTTAAATACTGCTTCACTCTCATTTGGATTGGTAATGGCTACCATCTCTACCTTGTCAAATTGATGCTGACGTATCATACCACGGGTATCTCGTCCTGCACTCCCTGCCTCTTTTCTAAAGCATGGTGTGTAGCTTGTAAGCAAAATAGGAAGCTCTTTAGCTGTGAGTATCTCATCATGATAGAGGTTGGTCAATGGCACTTCTGAGGTAGGAATTAGATATAAATCCTCTCCCTCTATCTTAAACAAATCATCTTCAAATTTTGGAAGCTGTCCTGTCCCTTGAAGCATTGCTGAGTTATTAATAAAAGGAACATAGACCTCTTCAAACCCTTTCTCTCTGTTAATATCCAAAAAGAAGCTAATTAAGGCTCTCTCTAATCGAGCAGCGTCCCCTCGAAGCACGGCAAAACGGCTCTTTGCAAGTTTGACTCCTCGCTCAAAATCTATCCAACCATTCACCTCTGCTAATGCCCAATGCTCTTTTGGTTCGAAATCAAAGATCCTAGGCTCTAATATTTTTTTAATTTCCACATTATCATCTTCATCTGTCCCTTCTGGTACAGAATCATCGGGGAAGTTTGGCATCGCAAGAGCAATACTCTGCAAGGCACTGTTTGCCTCATTTGCTGTGGCTTGAAGTTTGGCTATTACCTCTTTATTGGCATCTACTTTTAGTTTTAGTTCACTAATATCTTTTTTTTCACGTATATACTCACCAAAGAGTTTTGACATTTTATTCTGCTCTGCTTTTGCAATTTCCAAAGAGGAATTTGCCTCTTTAAGGTTGGCAAAAAGGCTTTTAAGGTTTTCAAGTATCTCTGTATCAACCCCTTTTTTGCTCAGTTTAGCACTTGCTTCATCAAAGTTTTTTTGTAGATATTTTAAATCAATCATAATAGGTCACCTAATGCTTCTAATGGTATAGAATTTATTTTTTGAAATTATAGTGAAAAATTAGAAAGATATTGGTTATTTCACTTAGAAATACTCAAATGTCCACTACTACTCTTGTCTGAAAAACGACCTCTACTTATATGACCATGGTCTCTTCGACTATTTTCTCGGTAATTATCTCTTCTGTGGTTATCTCTTGAATGGCTTTGATACTCACCTCGGCGTGAATGAGAGTAGCTGTTTCTATAGTCATTTCTAAAATCTTCTCTTCTTCTCTCTACCTCTTGGTACTCTCTTTGGCTGTTGTGGTCTGAAAATCTACCATGAGTAACCCTGCTATGGTCTCTCTCATAATATCTTGTGTCATTGTAGGAGGAGCCACCATAATAGATAGGGGAGTCATAATAGTAGCCCTCTACAATCACATTTGGTTCTCTATAGCAGTGTACACGGTTCCAGTTATTGACATTATGGTATCGGTAGACTCTTCTGTGATGATGGTTGGGTTGGAAAAATCCTCTTAGATATATACGGTCATGGTAGGAGTATTCAACACTGTATTCAAAAAATATATTATTAAAGAAGTAGCCTGTATTGTCATAATATCCGTAGTAGTATCCCTCATCATCATAATAGGAGTTTCTATCATAATCAAAATTAAGATAACGTTTGTCATAGCGATGATGGTCACGTTTAAAGGTTTGCTTTGAAGATTTTCTATTACGTGAAGTTTTTGAGCTACTTATTTGAATATCAATAGTTTTGTTAAAGGAGTGTCTCTTTTGAAAGGTGGGTCTCTCATCACTAATAATAACAGAGTCAGAAAATAGTGAAGTGAGGGCAAATATCGTTGAGATAAGTAAAATCTTTTGCATAAGTGTTCCTTTCTGTTTACTTTTGATTATAGTTAAAATTTGTGTAGAATTTGTGTTAGTTGTTTAATTGTTAGATATAATCCTAAAAAACAATCAAGGTAATAATATAATGCAATTTTATACAGATAGGTCGAGTTTTTTCTCGACCCTTTTAATA
>JALTGP010000144.1 GCA_027076905.1 Campylobacteraceae bacterium
GAATATCTTCGCCTTTTTTCTCAATGGTAAAACCTGTTTTATCAGCAGAGGTTATGAGACCTTTCTCTTTGTCTCCACCGTTGATTTTGAACTTTACTCGTTCATTAATAGCAGATATAAAGTGAGAAGGGTTTTCTAGTTTACGCTCTATTCCAGGGGATGAAACTTCTAAAAAGTACGCTCCGTGCATGGGAGGGTTTACGTCAAAAAATACAGATAGTTCATGAGAAATATCGGCACATAAGTCAAGCTTTACACCACCCTCTTTTGTGATATAGACTCTAAAGATAGTATTGGTATCCTCTTGGGCTGTCTCTGTTCCATAAAAGTCTGCACCGTTTGCCTTAACTATCTTGGCTATTGATTCATTAAGACTCATTTGACTCTCCTTTATCTTTATCGTGTCGTTTACCTATTTCTTTAAACAAAGCTTCTATTTTAGAAATCTGTTCTAACTGCTCATCAAACTCAAAAGTAAATTTTGGTGACTTAAACCAACCCTCACTCTCTCTAACATAAGTTGACAAATAACCCGAAACGGCTCTAAGTTGCTTTAGTGCTTCACCTTGCTCTTTATCTGTTAAGTATGATTTATCTAGGTAAACTTTTGCATCGTAACGCCCACGTGAACAGACCACGGCTGTCACAGATAAGGCGTTGATACGATTGTCATTCATTCCAGAGAAAGCCTCTGGAAGTAACTCGACCAAGCGTGACTCGGTTCTTTTTCTTTTTATCTCTTCTTCTCTCATATCACAGCATCCTAGTCAAGTTTAACTTGCTCTTCAACCATTTTGAAAGTCTCAATTACATCGCCATCTTTGATATCGTTGTAGTTATGAAGCATGATACCACACTCGAAACCATTTTTAACCTCTTTAACATCATCGTTAAAGCGTTTAAGAGATGAGATAGTCGTTGTATAGATAACAACACCATCACGTATGAGTCTAGCACCTGCGTTTCTAACAATAGAACCATCAGCAACTTTACAACCAGCAATAGTTCCAACTTTAGCCACGGTAAATGTCTCACGAACTTCAGCTTGACCTGTTACCTCTTCTGAGATAGTAGGACTCATCATACCACCAAGAAGTGCTTTTACATCATCAAGAAGCTCATAAATGATTGAGTATGTTTTAATCTCAACACCCAACTCTTTTGCTTTTTTCTTAACAGCACCTGTAGGTCTAACATTAAATCCTAAGATGATAGAGTGTTCAGAAGCATCTGCTAGTTGAACATCACTCTCGGTAACTCCACCCACACCTTCGTGGATAACGTTAACTTTAACTTCCTCATTTTTAAGCTCTGCCAATGTTCCTTTAATCGCTTCAAGAGAACCTTGAACATCTGTTTTAATAATAACAGGAAGTGATTTAAGGTTACCCTCTGCAATAATTGCAGATAAATCTTCAAGGGTAACTTTTGTACTCAGAGACAGCTCTTTGGTTCTTGAGTATTCTGCTCTTTTGTCAGCCAATTCTCTAGCATCTTTTTCAGAATCCATAACTACTAGAACTTCTCCAGCATCAGGAACTTTGGAAAGTCCTACAACTGCCGCAGGGGTACTAGGTCCAATAGACTTGGTTCTTGTTCCATCATCTAAGATAAGTGTTTTAACTTTACCAAATGTTGTACCAACCACGAAACAGTCACCAATATTTAGCGTACCATTATGAACAATAACATTTGCTGTAGCTCCAAAACCTTTTTCAAGTGAAGACTCAACTACTACTGCTTTTGCATTACGAGAAGCATCTGCTGAAAGTTCTAAGACCTCGGCTGTAAGAAGAAGAGTTTCAAGCAACTCATCAATTCCTTTACCTGTGTGAGCAGATACTTCAACAAACTCATGCTCTCCACCCCACTCAATAGGTGTAATTTCTAGCTCTGCCAGTTGTGCTTTGGCGTGTTCTGGATTTGCACCCTCTTTGTCCATTTTATTGATGGCTACAACAATTGGAACACCTGCTGCTTTAGCATGAGAAACTGCCTCTTTTGTTTGCTGTTTTACACCATCATCTGCTGCTACTACGATAATAACAATATCTGTTGCTTGAGCTCCACGTGAACGCATCTCAGTAAAGGCCGCGTGACCAGGAGTATCTATAAATGAAATCTTTTTACCATTTTTTTCAACTTGGTAAGCACCAACGTGCTGGGTAATTCCACCTGCCTCTTTATCGGCAACTTTTGTCTGACGAATTTTGTCAAGTAGTGATGTTTTACCGTGGTCAACGTGACCCATAATAGTAATAACAGGAGGTCTCTCCGTTGGATTTTCATCCTCTTGGGCATCATATACTTTTACATAATCAAGAGCATCAAGAGGGTCAACTGTATGTACTTCAACCTCAAACTCCTCTGCAAGAATTTCAATAGAGTCTTTATCCAAGAAGTCATTTTGAGTAAACATAGTTCCAAGCGTAAATAGAACTTTGATTACCTCACCAGTTGAACGACCAACTTTTTCAGCAAACTCATAAACTCTTACATTTTCAGGAATCTGAATAGAGGTAATTGGTCCTGTACTCTCTTCTCTAATATACTTTTTACGTTTTCCACCACGTCTAAGTCCAGATGGTCTTCTTCTGTGTCCACCAATTCTTCCACGGTTCTGTTGTACACCACCTGCAGCAGCTCTTTTTTTAGCCTCTTCTTTACGTTTTGCCTCTTGACGCATCATATCTTCATAGATGTTTTTGTCAGAGAAGTCAAGCATCATAATCTCTGGCTCTTCCTCAACTTCAGTAACTTGGTTACGTCCATGTCCACCAAAACCTGTATTTGACATAAAGTCAAGTCTCTCACCACTCTCTTTTGCTTGGGCTATTTTTTTAGCTTTTTTCTTAGAAGGAGGTGTTGGCATACCTCTTGGTTTACTCTTATTTGTTATATTGATTGTTGATTCAGGTAGACGCTCTTCAACAATTCTAATTCTTGGCTTCTCTCGGTCTGCTTTTTTAACAACAGTAATACCCGCACGTTTACGTCTTGCTTTTCTCTTTTGAGCGGCTGCTGTTTCAGGTGTTTCTGTCGTCTCCACTACTTCTGTTTTCTCAGATGGGGTCTCATTGCCCTCTACTTTTTCTGTAGATTCAGCTTTTGGGGCTTCAACTTTGAGAGATTCCTCTTTGTTTATTACTTCTTTTTTTTCAGCAAGAACTTCAACTTTTTCTTCAACTACAGCTTTTGGCTCAACAACCTTTTCTACTCTCTCGATTTTAGGTGCAACAGGCTCCTCTTTTTTGACTTCAACAATCTCTATTTTTCTCTTTTTAGGAGAAATAGTAATAGAACCTCTTCTACTTCTGGAGGAACTTTTTTTAATCCCCGATTTTGCAATAGGCTTTGAGACAGATTTCTCTTCCACTTTTTTCTTAACTACTTTATCTTTTGGCACTGCTTGTTCTTCAGTAGCAGACGCTATAGAGTCATCTTTTATTGTCTCTTTGGCTTTTTTGATATCAGCCTTTTTTATTTCAGATTTTTTTACCACTTTCATCTTTGGTTTCTCTGCTATTTTGGGTTTAACACCATTGATGGCATAATTTACCAATACTCCTGCCTCTTCTATCGTCAAGGTACTATTCGCTGCTTTTACATCATAGCCTAACTCTTTGGCTTTTTCAATAAGTACTGCATTTGATGCACCTGCTTCATCTGCAATCTCTTGGATTTTAACTCTATCCATTCTTATCTAACTCCTTTAAATACTTAACAAACTGTTCACTATCTTCACTAGAGAGCCGAAAACGTTTCATTAAACCCTTAATCTTTTTTTCGTTTTCACGACAA
>JALTGP010000145.1 GCA_027076905.1 Campylobacteraceae bacterium
TACGACCCTCCTCTGCATGATTACTCATATTGATACTACTTGTTTCCGAGTTATCTTCGTGAGCAACCGTATTATTACTCTCCATTCTACCTCTATGTTCTGCTTCCATATCTAAATTGGTTCTAACTTGTCTCTTTGCTAAATCGGCTTTGGTTGCATTTAAATGTACTACTGTTTGATTTTTATCTACAACTGTACCGTTATACTCATCTGAGTGTTCAGCTGTCAATCTACCATGCACTGCTTCTAAAATGTCTGGGTTTAAATCATCTACAGAGGATAATGTTTCATTTAAAACACTGTTTGCACTTTCTGATATCTGAATACCATTAGATGCATTTCCATCACTGTCTAATGTTTGAAGCAGTTGAGCTATTGTTGTATTTGTCTCTACTATTGTAATATTGTCTTCTAACATAGAGGCATTGATGTCTCGTAAGTTAATACCACCTATAGTAAAGTTACAGTCACTGTTTGACGCAAAAGTAAATGTTCCGTTCTCATCGGTTACTCCACTCTCATCTCCACACTGAAAAGTCACTCCCTCAACAGCAGAGTCAACATAGTACCCTTTTCTAAGATTTTTTTGAGCTACTGCAGGAGTTTCTACCTCATTACTTGAAGCATCCATTAGAGATGATGACGTGCTACTACCATTACTTCCACATCCAACTAAAAGAAGTGTTGCTGTTACAATTGAACCTATTGTTAATCTATTCATACTTTAATCCTTTATTATCTTTAATAAAATCATTATACTTTTAAAATATTAGCAAAGTGTTAGCAAGGTACTTAATTAATAATCTATTTTTAGTGATGTTATTAAGATAGAGGAGAGGGAAGTAGAGTTTAAAAATGGAGATTTAATCACTGGGATGTGAAGTTCACTTAACTCGACCATTTAATACAGGTACAAAAAGACAAGGCTCTATCTCTTTAGAGCTTATCTTACCATTCTCTTTATAGAATTTGGTAATAACTTGTAAACCATTTTTTTCCACAGGGGCTAAAAGAATTCCCCCCTCACATAGCTGTTCAAAGAGAGTGTTTGGAATTTTTTTTGCACCTGCTGAGAAGAGTATACGTTCAAAAGGGGCATACTCTTTCCAACCACGCTGACCATCATCAAATCGTGTAAATATATTATTGATTTTCTCTTCTCTAAAACGCTCTTTTGCCTCTTTTAGCAGAGGGTCGATACGCTCAATAGTAAAAACTCTACGACAGAGTTTGGAGAGAATGGCAGCTTGATATCCACTTCCACATCCTATCTCTAAAATTGAATCAACACCCTCTATCTCTAGGTATTGTGTCATTTTAGCTACGGTTAAAGGGGAGGATATCCACTGTTTTTGTTGTATGGGTAGTGCATCAAGCTGATATGCTAAGTGTCTAAAACCTATTGGGACAAAATGTTGTCTATTGACCTCTAAAAATGCTTTTTTAATATGAGGTGAGAGTTGAAATTTTTCATCTATCTCATCTACCATCTTATATTGTCTAATCTTTGAGCTCATTTTATCCTATCATTTACCACATTAGTTGAATATTTTTTAAGAATTCTATCTAAAATGTGATTAAAATTAGCGTTTACTCTCTATTTACTTTTTAACTCAATAACTCTGTCTGCTTTTTCAATGCTATTTTTTCGATGAGCTATCATAATAACGGTCTTCTCTTTGCTATAGACACCCACGGCTTCAAGCAGTCTATTTTCTGTTTCATTGTCCAAAGAGGAGGTAGATTCATCAAAAATAATCACTTTTGGATTGTCAAGGAGAACACGAGCAATAGAGAGACGTTGTTTTTGTCCACCTGATAGTTTTGTCCCATTTTTTCCAACAATAGTATCTAATTTTTTAGGCAGTTTATCCACAAAATCATAAAGCTGTGTGGTCTTTAAGACCTCATAGATAACCTCATCACTATACGATTTTCCAAGGGTTAGGTTGAACCTCAAACTATTATTGAACATCATTGGGGATTGCAGTACAAAACCTACATTTTCACGTACCAACTCATACCCTATATCCTCTAATGCTATACCGTTATAGTAAATTTCCCCTTTTTGAAGAGGATAGAGACCAATAAGTATCTGTGCCAAAGTACTTTTACCACTTCCTGTCTCACCTATAATAGCTACTTTTTCACCTTGTTCAATTTTTATATTGATATTTTGAAGTACGGTCGTATGCTCATCATAGGAAAAAGAGACATCTCTAAGCTCAATAGAGACCGTATTTTTATCTTTAAAGGGATTCTTTTTTGGCTCATACTTTGGCTCTATCTCCAACTTTAAAATCTCATTGAGCCTCTCGATGGAGGTTTTTGCATTAAAATAGAGATGCGTGAAGTTTATTATCTTATCCATTGGTCGCATAATCACCCACGCATAGGCGAATATTGCCAACATCTTACCGATAGTCAAAAGTCCCAAAAGTACCATTAAGATACCAACCGAACGAAAGATATCATGAGAGTACATAATGAGCATTTGAGAAAATTTTAGAGATATTTCACTCTTTAGTCCAAATGTATACGCCTTATCTCGGATATGTTTCGCTCTTTTATCAATATCATCAAGAAAATACCCCTCTCTGTTTTGTACGCGTATCTGATTGTACAGTTCAAGACTCTCTGTTAATGAATTTTGAAACACCTCAATCGCCTTGTTCTCTGTTTTCTTTATCTTAGCAACGGAGCGAAAAACCCTAAGAAAAAAAGCCAAAGCCAAAGGGTTCAGTATCAAAATTACCAAAGCCAACTGCCAACTCAAATAGAGAATAATAATCGCCACACCCAAAAATGTCAATGTCTCAACAATAATCTCACCCACTGAGCTAGAGATGAACTTATCTATCGTATCCACATCGGTAATAACTTTGGCTGATACAGCACCCGAACCCAGCATATCATACTCACTCATGGAGACAACTTTAAGATGAGTTAAGAGTCGCCTTCGTATATTGTATGTAACCTCTTTAGCTATTTTGGTAAAGAGTCGTATGTGTAAAATATTTAATGCCAAACTCAATGCTCGTAACAGTACGGTGATAATTAATACCGTTAATATATAATATTCAGGAGAGGAGATAGTTACAAAAGCATCAATATTCTCTGTAACCCACCCCCCTTTACCTAGAATAATCTCATCTATCAAAAGAGGAATAAGAAGTGGAACTGGGATACTAAGAAGCGTGGCAAATATCACTACAATATTGGCAACAATCAATACCCTCTTATGTTGTGATATCTCTTTTAAAACGCTTTTAATGCTTATCATTATTTGTAAAGTTTGGCTTTCATCTGTCGAGAGAAAGTGGGTTTAGTAGAATCATAACCATTCCAGTCTAACTCTACACCATAATAGTCCCTAGTCTCACCAGTTAGTTTTATGTTCATATATATTTTTGTATCTCTTAATCTTTTATTGGGATTGTTTTTATTGATACCTGTAAGCTTTAACTCCTTATCTCCTATAGAGATGGAATTAAACTCTAAAGTATTAGGATACTCTCTATTATTGAAAATCTGAAAATCTTTAATAACAACACTCTTCATATCTTCCCCAAAACTAATCTCTGAATTATAGTTATCTTTTCTAGTACAATTTTTTCTATCCTCTATCACCAACTCAATCGGAAAAGTTTTATTAGACAGGTTAAGATTTTTAAAGGAAGGCACTTGTTTACTATAGAGGTCAGATGTACTATACTCTGAACAGTAAGGTTTAAGCCCTACAACATTTCCTGCTTTTTGATACTTACAGACATAAACATACCCACCTT
>JALTGP010000146.1 GCA_027076905.1 Campylobacteraceae bacterium
ACCACATTGGCTGCGATGGTTGATGAATCAAGGTTTGAGATACGCATTGTTGATGAGAGTATTGATGAGATACCTAACGATTATGAGCCTGATTTGGTGGGGATTAGTATCTTGACAGGTACGGCTTGTCGTGGGTACAAGGTTGCAGAGCATTTTCGCAAAAAAAACATACCTGTGGTACTTGGTGGCCCTCATGTGACCGTACTTCCCGATGAAGCTCAACAACACGCAGATACCACCGTTATAGGTATGGCTGAAATAACGTGGGGTCTTCTGCTTGATGATTTTTGGGAAGGCAACTTACAGAAACGATACGAAGATGATGACAAGAGCAAATCTACCATTTTAATTGTCCCACAACCTCGTGTTGATTTGCAAAGAAGAAGTGGCTACACCGTACCAAATACTGTTCAAGCCACACGTGGGTGTAAACATCGTTGTGATTTCTGTTCTGTCTCTGCACTCTACCCAAAAGTTTTTCAGCGACCCATTGGTGATATTATACGAGACATTAAAGCCCAAAAGGGTTCGAGGCTTGTCTTCAACGATGTAAGTTTGGTTGACGATATAGAGTATGCCAAAGAGCTTTTTACAGCACTCAAACCCCTTAAAAAAACATGGGGAGGACTCGCCACCATAGAGGTAGCACAAAACGATGAACTACTTGATATTATGAGAGACAGTGGCTGTCAATATCTGCTTATAGGCTTTGAATCTTTTAACCAAAAATCCCTTAAAAAAATAGGAAAAGGCTTCAATAAAATCAACTTTTACAAAGAGGCAATGAGAAACCTACACGCAAGAGACATCTCTATCCAAGGGACAATGGTATTTGGTTTTGATGATGACGATACCGATGTGTTCAAAGAGACCGTAGAGAGAGCCAAAGAGCTAAAAATAGACATTCCAAGATACTCCATCTACACCCCCTACCCAGGAACAACCCTCTACAAACGCTTAGAAAAAGAGAACCGAATCATCAGTACCAACTGGGAAGATTATGACACCATGCACGTGGTTCACCAACCCTTAGGCATGAGTGTCGATGAACTCTACAGAGGTTTTAAGTGGGCGTACAGAGAGACTTTTCAGGTAAAAAATATCATGAAACGCTTGGAGATGAAACCCAACTTCAACACGGTCATTAATGTGGTAGGGAATTTGACCTATAAGATGTTTATTCACCGACTCTATAACGACCCACGGTTTGAGTTTCCCAATGGGTATGTGGATAGGCGACCGATTGTTTAATAAAAATACCCCAAAGGCAACGCCACACATCTATCGTTGATATGTAAAACATTCTCACCCATATAAAAAACGATACCAAAAACATTTTTAGAAGATTTTTTTTGATAATCCATAATGTGTCTAAAGTCATCTTTAGCAACTTTTGAAGAGGATTTTACTTCGACAGCAATAATCTCTTCATTACGTTGGAGTATAAAATCTATCTCTTTTTTATCGTTGGTTAGATAGTGATATATTTTAGTATCATCCATACTAAACTCACAATGTTTGAGCAGTTCATTAAACACAAAAGTCTCTACCAATGCCCCTTTATAGCTTGATGACTCAAATTTCTCAATGGTATAAATTCCTAAAAAATAACTCATTAACCCTGTGTCATTAAGGAAAATTTTTGAAGATTTTACAAACTGCTTTCCTATATTTTCAAAAAAAGGTCGAACCATCTGTAGTTGAAATGTCTGTTGCAAAATTACTAAATAGTTCTCTACAGTCTCAGTTCGTATGCCTACCTCTTTACCAATTTTAGATTTATTAAGAAGCGTTGTACTTCTTGGAGCTAAAATATTGACAAATCTATAGAAGCTATCTATATCACGAAACTCACCTAAATCACGAGCATCTCTTTCAATGTAAGTACTCACATATGAAGAGAACCAAAGTTTTCTTTTTAAAGGTGTCTCCAAATTTTGAACATCAGGGTAACCACCTTTCAGTAGCTCTTCTACAACTCTATTGGTTTTCATTTTTATAGAAGTAAAATCATGATTAAAAAGGTTATCTACCACATTCTCTTTTGCTTTCGATACCTTCTCTTTACTGCTTAATGGGTAGAGATTTATCTCAATAATTCTTCCTGCCAAGGTATCTTTGGTTGTTTTCATATCTAAGATATTGGCACTTCCTGTAATAAGAAAATCACCATTGTTGCGTTGTTTGTCAATATAAATTTTTAAAGACTCCAGAAGTTCAGGTACTTTTTGAACTTCATCAATGGTCACAGGTTTAGAGAGTGTCTCCACAAAACGATTGGGGTCATCTTTGGCATTGATGCGTGTTGAGACATCATCAAGTACGATATAGTTTTGATTTTTCTCCATAGCTAATGTAGATTTTCCTACCTGCCTAGCTCCTTTTAACAGAACTATTGGTGAAATTTCTAAAGCTGTATCAAGTATGGGAGTGATGCTTCTTTCTAACATTTTAAACCACCTTTTACTATATTTTATAAATTATACTATTATAATAGTTAAATTAACACTATTTAAATAGCATTTTTTACTTATTTAAGAATATTACAAATATTTTCCCTTAAAAACCTTTCCCCACCCAAACCCCTTATGCAGAGCCTTAGGCTTTATATCTCCCAACTGTTGCCCCTCTTTATGGGCAATGTCAAAATACTTTTTAATAGGCTCGTCATCTTTGTCTATAAAAAACAGTTTCAACTCCCCTAATTGCCCCAAATCTCTACAGTAGTTATAGTGAAAATTCTCTCTTAAATGTTTGTCTATCTCTACGCAAATTACATTACTGTTTTCTATGAAATCAACTTGAATAAAAAGTGTATAGTGGAAAGTATGCTCATTCACTTTTTCAGGTGCAACCATCCAAAAATCAGCCATAAGCTCAAAGCGTTTTAACACTTTTTTTACAGCCACATCTACCTCTATTTCAGAGAGTTTTTCACCACACATATCGACAAAATAATCTTTTTTACCCACAAATTTAATAATAGGAACACCCTCATCAAACCCTACAACCTCTACCATGTCTCCTATTTCATACCGATACAACCCACCTGCTGTGGTCATAATAATGGAGTATTGTTGAGCTTTTTCTAACTCATGAGCTAAGAAAATCTTAGCACTGTTTGGCTCTTTAAACTCAAAAAAATGAGAGAGAATTGAGAGGTTTGCACCCTTTTTGTGACTGTTGGGAAAAGAGACAAACCCCTCTGTAGCAATTAAACCTTTGGATTCAAAAGGTGTGTTGGGAAAGAGCCGTTTAAAACCCTCAAAAGGTAACTCTGCTTGTGCATCACCCCAACAGCTAATAAGTGCCAATCTGCTCCAAACTCTTTCATAGAGTGTTCTGCCTTTTACATCGCTCTCTTCTCGTTTCCTACCACCCCACTCGTTAAATATGGTTACAAGTTCATCGGCTCTTTTGGGTTTTTTCTCTTTGCGTATATCGACTATTAACTGCTCAAAATGCTCATCTATCACATCAAGGATAAGCATAAAAAACGAGGGATGCCAAACCGAGATGAGTGATAGATTTTTCTCAGCCAAAAGAAAAAGTGCTGTATGGTATTGAAACTGCTTCACCTCTTTTATCTCTTGTATCTCATCAGGCATAACCATTAGCGTCTTTTTGAGTACTTTTTGTATGCCACCCAAATACTCTGCATCGTCCATAAAACCGATGGGTATTCCAGCAGAGGTTCGCTGTTGCTCTGCCACAGGAGAGATAGACCAGTACATTTTCCCAAAAAAC
Organism: Campylobacteraceae bacterium; assembly: GCA_027076905.1. Taxonomy (GTDB): domain Bacteria; phylum Campylobacterota; class Campylobacteria; order Campylobacterales; family Sulfurovaceae; genus UBA1140. Next base: position 3,748 of record JALTGP010000146.1, read on the forward strand.
AGTTTGGGGTATTTGATGTAGAGTTGATTGAGCCA
>JALTGP010000147.1 GCA_027076905.1 Campylobacteraceae bacterium
TCTAACGGTCAGCCATTTGGTACGGTCTATAGTCGTAATTTAAAAATATTTAACAGCATATCAAGTAAATTAAATGATAGTAAACTTATTGAGATTTTAAAAAATGAGTATGATTATAGGGTAGAGGTTCTTGAAGTTTCTAATCTTATTGCTTGGGACAGTCCATATAATTATGAAACGTATTGTTATTGGCAAAGTTTTTTCCATAAAGTAGAGTGGCATCCCTATTCATTAGAAAAAGATAGTTTTGTTAATCAAAGTCAAATTAAAGCATTGGATAAAAAGTTTAGAAGTTTTGAGCAAGAGTTTAGATAGAGGCAAGGTTAGAGAAGTTAAGCTATGGATAAAGTATCCATAGCTTTTTTATCTTCTATTTGCTCGGTTGTTCAAGTTCTTTTCTGAAAAGCAAAGCCATAAAAGATGTTAAACTTATAAGTAGCATCGTACTCCATACGTTTAGTGCAGAAGTTGAATCTTCTGTATAACTATTACAATCACATGAATTATTTACATCATCTACTGAGTTGTTTTGTTCTGGTACTACTACAACAGGTGTAGGGGTATCAGCATCTTTGTTAACAAATCCAAAGTCAAATGAGTGATTATTCGCACCAGTTGTTAATGAAGACACAGCTATTTTAGCATCATTACCAGCAAGTGTTGCATCACTGTTGTTGATAGAGCTACCCTTTGTATTACAGGTTAATTTTTTATCATTTAGTACAGACTGACCAGCTATATTGTTAATACAGACACTGTAATCTTTACCAGCATCAACAGGGAATAGATATTTACCATTTGTATCTGTAGTTGTTGTTCTTTCGGCTACACCAGTACAATCGGTAGATGCATATAAACTAATATCTACGCCTTTTATACCTGATTCATTCGCATCTTGAACACAGTTTTTATTTTCATCAAACCAAACTCTGTTTCCTAGTTCGGTTGGAGCTGATACTGTTAAAATTTCAATATCTCCTATTCCTCCTGCTTTACCATTATATTTGTTGCCTTCAGTTCCATATCCTCCAACCATTCTTTGTGCTGCAGTTCTTGTTCCACTCTTTGTATTCATCCATATAATTCCAGATGAATTAAAAGGACCTTTATCAACGGG
>JALTGP010000148.1 GCA_027076905.1 Campylobacteraceae bacterium
ATTCTCCTCTGAAAGTGAAAATTGGAATAGTAGAGTTAAAGATTTATCACAACAAGGACAATTCATTATCTGTTGTACCTTTTTCTCTTTTTCTCTCCACTCTTCTATCTTTTCCATTGTAGCTTCTTCCTTTTTCAACTTCTCTTGAAGTTCTGATAGTTTGAAATAAGCCATTACCTCAAGACCTTGCTCTTCTATCCAATAACTGTTCAAAAGTCCCAATAAATCACTATTAGAATTTTCAGATACACTACAAATATTTAAATTTTTAAAATGTCTTTCACACTCTACATCTCTAAGCTTTTCCCATTCTATAATTATTGTCTCTTCAAAACAGTGTTGTTCTGCCCAAACATAAGAGCGTTGGTCATTGTATATATTTGACTCTATTTTTTTATCTTGTGTATTTACAAATAAATTATATCCATCAATCCAAGGAGGATAAACAAATGACCTTGCTTTTTTATCTTTTTTAACCAATTGAATATCAAAGTAAAGGTTAAACGGGTCTTGTGGGTTCATATTTTTCCCATCTACCTCTTCATCAAAACAAGTATCATAATGAGAATCTCGCTCAATCATGTTATAACATCTATTCGCTTCTATTCGTTTATAAAAAAACTCACCAAGGTATCCATCTTTATTCTTCTCACCCTTGTACTGAGCTGTTTTATAATCTGTGTATCCTTCTTCATCTTCCAACAATACTTCACTTGGTCTCATACAAGCAAAAACTTGTACAAAATCCCACTCTCGTAAGGCACTTGAAACATCAGGGAGTTCATTTATATTGAGTTGTAAAATCAATACTTTTTCTCTGTTACACTTCGTACAAATTATCCATTTATCTCCATCAGAAACATAAGGTATTCCTCCTATTTTAGAGTCATAAGGTGTGCCTTTTTTCTTTTCTATATGAGCTTTATAGGCTGTATATTTTTTATGACAATTTTTTAATTTTTTTAGTCTATTATCTTTAAATCTACTCAGCCAATTTTCTAATATCTTTTTATTAACACTTAACTCTTTTGATAAATGTGAAAAAGATTCTCCATTTTCCAATCGTGTTACAGCTGATTTTTTGAACTCTTCTGTATATTTTTTTTCTTCTTTCAT
>JALTGP010000149.1 GCA_027076905.1 Campylobacteraceae bacterium
TAGAGTAAAACAGAAGTATCACCCAACAAAGCCAATTTGTTGAGTGAAAAAATACCATCAAAGGTGTCAATATGTTACTAAAAAAAACTTAGATTTACTACTAGAAGTAACCCCAAAGTCAAGAAGAGGACCAGAATTAACAGATGAAATTCCTAAGACAACTTTCCATTTATAACTCGACAACCAGACACCTATCATGGAGTTGCCCATATTTTTGGACTTTTGAGAAGCAGATGGGTATTGAGGGTATAAAAAAAGATGTTAAAACAGTCAGAGAGCTACTACCTGAGTTATTGAACTATTTTGAACAGACCAAAGAGTCTGTTAAAGAGTGCCAAAAACTAGGGGTTTTGGATAGCTCACTAAAGGTTCTTTATCATAATCATCGTCGATATAAAAGTGGAAAAAGAAAAGGCAAAACTCCAATGGAGATATTTACAGGTCAAAAGCAAGAGAAAGATTGGATTGAACTTTTCGAGAAGAAGAAGCCTGATTTCTTTCTGTAGATAAACTTTTCTTTATATAAACTTATGTTATTAGATTACCTTAAGTGGTAAGGGGATTCTATTGTCTGTGAACTTTTGGGGATGTGAACTGTCAACTTGTTTTTGGGGGTTGTGAAGGATGCCTATAAGGCTAAAGATAAATTAGCCTTATCCTTATTTTATATCCCTAACACATCTTATTCCCACTTCTGTATTTTTATCAAATTTTACATATGAAGCTTCTCTATTTCCAAAAAATATAACCCATGCTAAAGATTCTCTTCTATCAATACTCGTACTAGACCAATATTGTAATGAAGTAGTATTTTCGAAGATAGGATTGATAAATGGTGCTTTTTCTCTGCTTGTATCTACGATACTACTTAGATCGGAAACAGTTGGTACATGCCAGTCATTATACCCTCCAAGTATTAGATTATAACACTCTTGGTATGCTGTATATCGGGGCAGAGGTGTGAACCCTACATTACAGGTCTCTCTGCTATTATGGTTGTCACAAGAGGGTCTATGCTGTTGTGGCATACCTGCTTGACAATCTAAAAAGTCAGGATCAGTAAGCCAACAAGCCTTTGTCTTCTTTGCGCCAATATCATCTTGCCACATAATCTGCTGTTTATTATCTATAACTACTTGTTTTATTGAATCTCTAGTGAACTTAGTTAGTGAACTTGGTGTAGTTGTAGCTTGTGTGGGTGTAGGTGTGGGTGTAGCTTGTGTAGGTGTGGGTGTAGCTTGTGTGGGTGTAGGTGTAGCTTGAAATATATCTGAAGTAGAGTCATTATTCTTCGTTTCATTATTTCCACCACAACCAACTAAAATAGTGAGTAGGGCGACCATTTGTATAGTATTTTTTAGCATAATTTTCCTTCATCTTAACTTTAATATTATAACATAACAGTAATTAAATTTGGTTGTAATCTCTTTTTATAATGACTCATAATGACTCTATAAAAAGAGATATTGGTTTTGCTAATAATAAAAAAAAGTTTTTCAAGCAACTCTTTTCATGTTTATTTAAGAGTAGTTTATGTAGAATACTTCTTATGACTGACTTCAATACAAATTTAAGTCGTCTACATACAACAACTAATAAAACCAAACAAACACAAAGGAGATGTTTTATGTATACAAAAAAAATCTTATCTATGGCGGCTACTATTGCTTTAGTGTCTACTGCTTCATTAGCATTTGAAACAAATACATACGGTCAAATTTTAGCTGGTGATACAGCTTCTAAAACTTATACTGCTGGTACACCAGCAACAAGTGATTTAAATTTAAGTAGTGGGTTATATGGTGATGCATTAATTTACCCTTATTTTAAAGCTACTGATGGTTGGACAACTGAAATTGTTGTTAGAAATACAACACCTTATGCTACTGTTGCAAAAGTTTCTATATACGAGAAATTTAACTCAGCAGATATTGGTGACTTTAATGTTTATCTTTCACCTTACGATGTAATAAGATTTACAATTGTTGATGGTATTGTAAAAACTGCAGATGGTTCTGTTCCTACTACAGTTAGAAATCCAAAACATGGAGTAGATGCTGATGAGGCAACATGGTTGGATTTAGATGGAAACTCAGAAGAGCTAGAAATTTTAAAATTAAAAGCTGAAAATAATGAGCAACTTGAAGGTTATGTAGTTGTATATGGTATGACTCAATATAATGATGGTGTAGATACTGCTGCAAATACAAGCTATGGACAAGTAACTACAAAACTTAATTATCACCAAAAACATAATGAATTATTTAAAGATTATAGAAGACTTATGGATGATTGTCGTCCAAATTGGAGACAAGCATTCAGTAGAAATGGTATGAAAGAAGGTGTAATGATAGCTAACACTAGCATTCCAGCTCCAGATACAAATATTGGTTCGGAATGTGTTACTACTTCTGTAAGTACTTTTTATGATGATCCAAAGTATAAAGGTCAGGACTATGATCTTAAAAACTTCGGTGATGTTGCTTCTAATACTTTAACAGGAACAGTAAGAGTATTCAAAGAGGATAAAGAGCAATCAAGAGATTTATTACTTCCTGCAACAGCTATCTCAAACTTCTCAGAGAATAATATGTATCTTTGGGCAGAGGGTGAGTTTGCTGGAATTGAAGATAGAAGACTAGAGCGAAAAGAAGGTGTTGTTACACAAGAACAAGTAGATGCATTAAAATCAGATGACATAAAACTACCAGTAGGTACTAGAAAAGTAGGTGATACATATGCTTATTACTATGATGCAGAGACAGTAAAAAAAGACTCTAATGCATTTATGACAAAAACAGCACTTTATACTTTTGATTCAAAAGAGGGAGCTGCTGTTACTAATCAAATCTTAGTTACTCAACCTACTAAACGTTCTTTAGGACAGTTGTTTGGAAATAAAGGTAACTCTACAGGATACTACTGGTTAGAAGATGGTTCAGATTATGGTGGATTCCAACTTGAATATTTCCTATTGGACGAGGATGAGGGTGCAGATACTGAAGAAGTAGGATTTACAAGAATTACATCTCCAGCAGGTAACCTTGGTGAAATTCCAACATGGAAAGATGAAATGCAAAAAATTACTAGTAAAGACTTAGAAGAGTTAGCACAAGGAGAAGAGTTTAAAAATAATGATGGATATTCATTCCTTAACTTTATAGGTGCTGCTACTGAGGGAATTCCCGCAATTGTTACCGAGATGACAGCTACAAAAGTAGGTGGAATTGCACAGACTAATTGGATCTACGCTCCAACAACTAAGTAAAGGATAAATAATGAAAAAAGATTTATTAAAATTACTTACAGTAACTGCAATTGCAGTTACTTTAACAGGTTGTGGGGACAGTGGATGTAGTGGTAATGGTTGTGGTTCTGCTACACCAACACCAGTGGGTACAGCTACACCAGTGGGTACAGCTACGCCAGTGGGTACAGCTACACCAACACCAGTGGTTACACCAATACCAGTGGTTACACCAACACCAGTTCCAACAGACGCACCTGCTGGTTCTCCAGGTGCAGATGCAATCTTACCATAAGGTTTGATTGTTATCTCTTCTCCTAGTTTTCTAGGGGAGGAAGCTTCTTCTCTTTTTTCTCTCTAACTCTTCTATTTTAAAATAAACTTAATTGTCATCTTCATAATTTTCATATATTAATGCTATAATAGTCTCAAAAAAATAATGCGAGAAATAATATGTTATATAAATACAAAGGCATGACCAAAACAGGTAAAAGTG
>JALTGP010000150.1 GCA_027076905.1 Campylobacteraceae bacterium
AGAAGGTGGATTCTTCCGAACTCCCAACTAATGTTAGGATATTGAGGAAGCTTTTATAGTCCGACATGACCTGCCTAGACTAAGTTTTTTGTGAAGACTGCGACTACTTGGTTTTCGTAGGTATGCAGTACCTCACATAGGATTATTGTAGCGAAAAAAAAATTATAGAATGTTTAATTTTGTTATTAAAGTTTTTTCTTAAAATCTACCACTTTCATCCACCACCTAAAGGAGGTGGTTTTTCGCTATAATTTGATAATGCGAATCCTTGAAGTTCTCCTTCAACCTTCGCCATCTTATCAACAGCATCACTCAAAGCCTTACGATTATCAGCAATAACTTTTTCAGGAGCATTCGCCACAAAACGTTCATTATTCAACATTCCATTAAGTTTAGCTATCTCTTTTTCAAGTTTTTCTTTTTGCTTAGTAAGCTTCCCTATAATTGCAGACATATCTACATCATCAGTAGAGATAAAAGTCTCCAAATTATCCGAAACATCCGTTACAGAGTTCTCTAGTTTAGCCTCAACAAAAGTAACTTCTTCTACCTTTCCAAGTTTTTCAATAAATGGTTTCATCATCTCTACATCTGAACCACTTGGAAGTTTAATAGACGCTTTCTCTATCTTTTGGTTACCTTTATCTATCAATGTTTTACAACGTCTAACCGATACAATCGCTTCCATAATTAAATTAAACTGTTTAATAACCTCATCATCAACTGCACTGACCGTTGGATAGGCTTGAACCATAATGGATTCCCCATCTTCAAACTTCTCTTCACTTAATCGGTTATGTAAGTTTTCTGTGATAAACGGCATAAATGGATGCAATAGTTTCATAGACGCTTTAAAAATAGACCCAAGTTCGGCTACCGAAGCTTTATCTGCTTTACTTAGCTCAATTCCCCAATCACAGAACTCTCCCCATAAAAAACGATAAAGAGTGGTTGCTCCATCATTAAAACGATACACATCCATAAATTCTCTTGTCTCTTTAACAGCCACATTAAATCGTGCCAACATATAACGCCCAAGTGGTGTTTTAATGGTTTTAGGGTCTAAATCATCAAAATGCTCTTGGTTGAGTTGTAAGAAGTTAGTAGCATTAA
>JALTGP010000151.1 GCA_027076905.1 Campylobacteraceae bacterium
TTTATCCTCCCCAACCCTTGATACAAATCATAAATTAAAACACGCAACCCTAGTATAATTCATGAATATTTAGAGTATCAAGGAAACCCATGATAGAGATTAAAAATCTAACCAAAAAGTTTGGCTCGACCATCTCACTTGATGATGTGAGCATAGAGTTTAAGCGAAATGACTCTATTGCTCTAATGGGTGCAAATGGGGCAGGAAAGACGACGCTTATTCGTTCTATTTTGGGGTATTATCATCCTGATAGTGGGTCGGTTTTGGTGAATGGTCTGGACCCCATTAAAGAGCGTCAGAATGTTTTGAAAAATATCTCTTTTGTGCCTCAACTTCCACCTCCTATCAAGCTTAGTATTAGCGAACTGATACAGTACATAGAAGTGAGTGCTGATGTTAAAAGAGAGAGCATCTTGCACCATGCCAATGAGATGAAGCTTGATATTAAGACCAATATGCACAAATCATTTTTTAAGCTAAGTGGTGGAATGAAGCAGAAACTGCTGATTGCTATTGCTTTGGCACAGGAGAGTGAGATTATTATCTTTGATGAGCCTACGGCGAACCTTGACCCCAAGGCTAGAGATGATTTTTATAGGCTTTTGGAGGGGAAACAGCAAGATAAAGTTCTGCTTTTTGTGACGCATAGGCTCGAAGAGGTGGAGTCATTGGTGAACCGTGAAGTTTATATGGATATGGGGAGAGTCGTTTCAGATGAAAAGATTTAAATTTTTCATTATTCATTTTTTACTATTCATTGTATTACTCGGTTGCGACTCATCAAACTCAAACAGTAAAAATATTTGCCCTCAATGTAACATGCCTATTAAGTCAAAAGAGTACAGTTCACACCTCGACAAAACTTATTTTGATGACATGGGTTGCCTCATTTTATGGACAAAAAAAGCGTCAAAAGAGCCAAGTTTGGCAATGGTTTTTACCAAAGATACCAAGCAGTACATTAAAGCTACCGATGCTTTTTACACCATAAAAGAGCGAACCCCCATGGGTTATGGTTTTACAGCTTATGAGAAAAAACAACCCCAGAGCATCAAGTTTGAAGAGATGAAACTTAGAATGTTACGGGGTGAGCATATGGCAAATCCAAAAAT
>JALTGP010000152.1 GCA_027076905.1 Campylobacteraceae bacterium
TCCACAACCTATTAAGAGTAATGATGCTACTGCTACTGAACTTAATGTTATTGACTTTCTCATTTTTTATCCTTGAAGTGTTTTTCTAAAGGTATTGTATTAAAAAAGTATTATTTATTTGTAAGTAATAAATAAGAAAAGTGTTAGTTTTTCTCTCCATATGTTTTACACACTTTTTTTAGTGAACGGAATTGGAACACTAGCCTTTCATTTTGACTTGACTCGTTCCCATGCTCTGCGTGGGAATGCATACTTACTACTTATAAATTTTTACTATGTGTATTATCGTATGTATTCCCACCGAGACGATGGGAACAAGAAAGAGTAGTACAGCAGAAGACACGACAGCACAAAATTGGGATGATTTTAAGGATAGGTGAAAAGATTTAATTTAAAAAAAAGAGTGGTACACCCAACAGGATTCGAACCTGTGACCTTCGGTACCGCAAACCGATGCTCTATCCAGCTGAGCTATGAGTGCTTATATTTCGTAATAAGGACGCAATTATAGCCGATTAGGTTTTAAATATCAAGAAAAAACCGTTAATTTCGGTTTTTTTCTCTTAGTTTATGAAATTTTAGTATCATCTCTATCTTTGGACGGGGGACATCAAGAGTGTTTTCGATGAGAAAAAGCTCTTTTCCCTCTTCGTACATCTCTATAATCTTCTGTTTTATCTCCTCATTATAGCTTGTTGGTTTGGTGTCTAGTCGCTCCTCTAGCTCATAGACATACTCCTCTAGTCGCTCTAGTTTCTCCTCTAAAAGCTCCTGCTTTTCATTCTCCTCTTCTCCCTTTGATCTCTCCCCTATAATATAAAATAGAATTCCAACTATCCCCACAAAAGAGAAGAGTGAAAAGATAAATTGTAACTGCTCAATTGCCATCTATAGTACCTCTAAAATAATTAAAAATAGAAACATCATTCCAAGATAGCCATTGACTGTAAAAAATGCCTTGTCTATCTTGGTAAAGTCTTTGTTGACCAAATAGTGTTCATAGCTTAGCATAATGGCACTTAAAACGACTGCCACTATGGCGTATAATCCTAGCCCTGCATCAGCAATAAACACACTCCATAATATAATTGTCATAAGGTGAAACAGTTTTGCTATTTTCATGGTATTTTCTGCTCCAAATTGGGAAGGAATAGAGTGAAGATTGTGCTTTTTGTCAAACTCTATATCTTGAAGCGAGTAGAGCAAATCAAACCCTGCTACCCAAAACATTACTCCACTTGCAAGATATAGTGACCAAGGGGTTATCTCACCCAAAATAGCTACCACCCCTGCAATAGGGGCTAAACCTAAAGAGACTCCTAAAATTAAATGAGCCAATGAGGAGAAGCGTTTAAAAAGGGTATATGCCCCAAGTATCGCCAAGATGGGTACGGAGAGCTTTAGGGCTAACGGGTTAATAAAATAGGCAACTGCGATAAAGATAAACGCATTGATGATAATAAATCCTACCATCGTGGTATTGGAGACTCTACCATCTACCGAGGGTCTATTTTTGGTTCTAGGATTAAGAGCATCTATGTCACGGTCAAGATAACGGTTTACCCCCATCGCAAAATTTCTGGCACTAATTGATGCCAAAATTCCTAAAAAAAAGAGCCTCCATCCAAACCACCCCTTACCTGCAACCAACATCGCAATAAAAATAAATGGTAGAGAGAAAATAGAGTGTTGAAGCATTACCATCTCGGAGAGATTGGCAAGTTTTATTTTAATACTGTTCATAGAACTACGGATGTCTGATTTTCATTTTACTATTTAGTGACCACGCAATAGCCAAAACAAAAACAGCAAAAATATATGGGTTTACCACCACACCATAAGCAAACAGAAGATATAGTACCCAAAGTAAAATAGCCCCCAATGGCGTAGGAACACCCTCAAAATATTTCACGACTGTCCCCTCTTCTGATTTCATATTGAACTCAATCAAACGTCTAAGACCTGAAATAATATAAAAAATAAATACCAAACCTAAAAGCAATTGAGTTAGCCCTGAACTCTCTGCTGTAATTGCATAATAGAGTAAAAATGAAGGCATTACCACAAACGAGATAAAATCTGCATAGCTATCCACTTGAATTCCAAACTCCGTAGAGAGCTTATATTTTCGAGCCACTTTTCCATCAGCTATATCCAACCCACCTGCAATCCATGCTAAAATAATCGCTGTAAAATAATCTCCATGCACAATAAAATGGATAGCAATCAATCCCGCTGCTATATTTCCAAATGTAATTAAGTTTGCAAGGTTAAACCTATTGTCTTTATCAAATAACATTTTTATATCCTTTATTAAAGCATAATTTTACCCTATTAGTTATTATGATATATAGAAAAAGTTGATTATAATCTAAACTTTTGTAAGCTATAGATATATTTATCAAGATTAAAAGAAAAGGGAGGAAAAATAAGTGACGCAGGTATCAAAAATAACAGGGGCATTACTTTTTGCCAATTTTCTCTATGCAGGACCTCCCATGATGACCGATGACCCATTTACCCCAGAGGTGGGTGAACTAGAGGTGAACTTTGCATCAGAGATAGAAAATAGTGAAAATTTTAATTTTGTTATTCCCATTGTTGATATAAATTATGGCATCTATCCACATACCCAATTGACAATAGAGACAGCGTATGCCTCTACTGATAACAACTATAAATCCGATGGCGTAGAGGTAGCAATCAAATATAACTTCTATCATAGCGACACGTTAAACATCGCCCTCTATCCGAAATATCTATTTTATCCCATTACAACACCTTTTGATAAGGGAAAATCCTACGAACTCCAACTTCCTATAAGTCTAAAACTCAGTGATACGATAGAGTGGGTGACAAGCCTCTCTTATCTCTATCCTCAAAACGAGGCAAACCATTATGAATTAGGCTCATATTTGGCATATGAACATCAGCAACAGACCTATTTCCTTGAAACCTATATGGAGGAGCATCCCCAAGATAACAATGTGGCTACCTTTTTTAATATAGGCTATTTTTATCAATATCAAGATAACTTAGGAATCATGGGTTCTATTGGCTACGAAACCATATCTTTAAAAAAAGAGGCAGAGGTCGCCTATCTTGGTATTCAGGTTATTTTTTAAATATGCTGTTATTTCCACATGAGTTCATTAGAGTCACCAAAACTAGCACAAAATAAACAATGCACTAGCTATAACTATAACTAATTATAAAAAAAGTTATAGTCAGGCAACCCTGTAATAGTCTTCAAGAATAAATTTTATAGATTCTTTTCTTAAATCTTTAGTTTTATATTCTGAGAAACTATTAATATTTAAAAATTTATCTCTTAGAACATCTAAGAGCAGTCTATCTCTAATATTACAAGCCGAATTAATATCTGCATTATTTGAGTGATTACACTTTATACATTTAAAATTCTCTTGTGTTTTTCTATTTTTTCTACTAATGCAACCACAACTATTGCAAGTTTGGCTTGTATATTCAGGGTGGACAAATGATATATTAATTTGTCGTTTATGAGCAATATTTATAATTCTATTTTTAATTGATGAGAGATTTAGAAGTTTAATTAATCTACCATTGTTTATGTCAAACTCTTGATTATTGCTTCGTAGTTTGCTCATTAACTCCAAATCTTCTAAAACTAAATGATTATATCCCTTTTCTTTGGCTTGTTTAATTAACTCTACCGTTGCTTCAATAACCATATTAGATATTCTATTTTGCC
>JALTGP010000153.1 GCA_027076905.1 Campylobacteraceae bacterium
AAGATCATCCAATAGCGGGTGGCATTAAAAACAAATCGTGCGGGGGCTGCATTGCAGCCCCCGCTGTATCGATATCCAACGTAGCAAGTAAAACTTCTTGAAGAAGGTGATGCATGCTCAGATATACGATAGTCCGGTTCCTGCAGATTGTCGTGATAATGCTGATATACATCACGATAGTTTGGTTTATTTTTTATTCGATGCCGGGTGACGTTACCAACAAGTTCATCGGCAATCCGAAGATCAAGCCGGCAGCGATCAAGGCGATGAAAGCGGAATTCGGCTTCGATAAACCAGTCGGGACGCGGTATTTACTATATATGCGCGATCTGTTGACCGGGCACCTGGGGGTGTCATTTGATTTCTACCCCCGTACGGTGTGGAGCATTATCTCCGAGCGGTTGCCGCGCACGGTTACCCTGTTTTTGACGATTGTGTTGTTCGAGTATGGTATTGGGTTCTATCTGGGAAAGTTGCTTGCCTGGCACCGCGGCGGGTTCCTTGATTACAGTGCCACCGTTGTCGGTGTTGGTCTCTGGACTATGTTCCTCCCGGTGTGGGCGCTGTTACTAATCTGGGCGCTTGCGTATATGGCGGGGTGGTTCCCGCTGGGACAATTTGTTACGCCGTTAAAATGGTTGTCGGCACCGCATGATGCCAATTACGTATTCATTAGGATGTTAGCGACATTTTTTGGCGCCACGTTTATATACGCCGTTATATGGGCGGCGCTGCGCCGGGTGATTCACGATCCGCGGGTTCGCCGCGGAGTCAACTGGAGTGTAGCCGGGGTCATTACAGTGGTCCCTCTTATTATATGGGCACGATCCGGCATTGGAAGTTACGCCGTCGATATTATGTGGCACATGGCACTCCCGTTTATCACGTTGGTGTCGATTGGATTTGCCGGGGCGATGCTTGTCATGCGCGATTCGATGTTGGATACGATCAAAGAGGATTACATTACCACTGCCCGTGCCAAGGGGCTGCCGGATAAGGTAATCCGCGATCATCACGCTGCCCGGACGGCGTTACTCCCACTTGCCACCGGGTTTGTGCTGGCGATTGCGTTCTCACTCGATGGGGCGGTGCTTACCGAGACAATCTTCTCATGGCCGGGAATCGGGTATACCCTGGTGCGGGCGGTGAGTACACAAGACTATCCACTTGCGGTTGGAGCGTATGCTTTTCTTGGGTTTATTGCGCTCGTAGCTCACTATGTCGCTGACCTATTGTACGCGGTGCTTGATCCGCGCATTAGTTATCATCGAGGAGGGGCATGATGGTGGATACAGCTTCTCAGCAGGTTGATCGGGCGGCAATGCGGCGGGAGCGGTGGCGGTTATTTACCCGCACCTTGCGTGATAATTGGCGCCTGTTTGTGGGGAGCAAGATCGGACCAATCGGGCTGGGGATTGTCATTTTCTTCGTGCTGTTTAGCGCGTCGTATCCCATATTCATGGCAGCAACCCATAATCCCAGAGTTTACGACCCGGTGACGGGATTTGATTACGATCTCATGCCGGCGTCTAATCCCCACCCACCGACATGGAGCCACCCGTTGGGGACAGATGTGTACGGGCGCGATATCCTGAGCCAGTTAATGTATTCCTCCGGGCACGACCTCCTGCTTGGGCTGATTGCCGCTGGCGCCGGGGTTCTGTTGGCAACGCTTGTGGGATCAATTGCCGCGTTTTACGGCGGGATAGTCGATATGTTTTTCATGCGCGTTGCTGATATCATGATGTTGTTCCCGTTTCTAGCGACATTGGTTGCGCTGTCCGCGATTATGAATGTAAGCCTGCTCATGCTCGCCATTTTTCTCGCTATACTTACTGGGTTTGGTACGACGTCAATCATCCTGAGATCACAGGCGTTGCAGGTGAAGGTAAAGCCGTTCGTTGAGGCGGCGCGCGTGTCCGGCGGCAGCAACTTTCACATTATTTGGTCGCACATTGTGCCGAACGTGTTGCCACTATCGTTTCTGTATATGATGTTTTCGGTGACAGGGGCAATCTTCACTGAGGCGGCACTGGCGTTCCTCGGCTTCCTCAACGTGCGGATGAGCCTGGGGATAATCATCCAAAACGCCAACACGTCGGGGTACCTCATCGGCACTCGGCTTGCTACTTACTGGTATATGTGGCTTCCGGCAGGAGCCGTGATCTCGCTTATATGTGCGGGGTTTTATTTCATCGGACGCGGGTTGGATGAAGTTGTTAATCCGAGGTTACGGGAGAGATAGATGGCACTGTTAGAGGTTTCCGATCTGACGATGCACTACCAGACACGGTCTGGCTGGGTGCAAGCAGTAGAAAAGGTCAACCTGTCCCTCGATCGCGGCGATGCAATTGGCTTGGTGGGCGAAAGCGGGTGCGGAAAGACGTCGCTTGCCATGTCGCTTCTCAAGCTTCTTCCCAGCAATGCGGTGATCAAGGAAGGGCAAATTCTGTTTGACGGTAAGGATCTAGTCCCATTGACTGAAGATCAGATGCGACGTTACCGCTGGGAGCGTATCTCGATGGTGTTCCAAGCGGCGATGAACTCGCTTAACCCGGTGTATACGGTGCGTGATCAGATCGTGGAAGCGATCCAGTATCACATGCCGATGCGTTATGAGGAAGCATGGTCACGGGTGGCTAAATTGTTCGAGTTTGTCGGCCTTGATCCGGGGGTGATGAACCAATATCCGCACGAGTACAGCGGCGGGATGAAACAACGCGCTGTGATTGCAATGGCACTGGCGTGCGATCCAGACATCATCATCGCTGACGAGCCAACGACCGCGCTTGACGTAATTGTCCAGGACCGTATCTTAAAACGAATGGACGAGATTCGCTCCGAGCTCAACATGGCGATGATATACATATCGCATGACATCGCTGTTATTGCGGAGGTGAGCGATCGCATTGGGGTTATGTACGCAGGTAAAATGATGGAGATGGCGGATGTCGTTACGATATTTCAGAAGCCGCTGCATCCTTATACATACGCGTTAATGTCGGCGTTCCCCAGTGTGCGCGGGGAGAAGCGTGAATTGGTAGAACTCCCGGGCGAGCCACCGGACCTGATTTCACCGCCGAAAGGGTGCCGGTTTCATCCCCGTTGCCCGCAGGCGACTGCGGTGTGTTCCGAGAAAGTGCCGGAATTCACTGAAGTTGAACCTGGACATTTCTGTGCTTGTTGGAATCCAAGGAGTAAGTGATGCCTGATACCGTTATTGCTACCGATGCGTTGGTAAAAGTAGATAACTTGAACAAGTATTACCCATTGGCGTCTGGGCTGTTTAGTCGTGTGCGACACTACATTCACGCTGTGGAAGGAGCGTCATTTAGCGTGGATGCGGGTGAGGTTCTCGGCCTGGCGGGAGAGTCAGGGTGTGGAAAGACGACCACTGGCAAGCTGTTACTCCGGCTTATCGCTCCGACTAGGGGTCACATCTACTTTAATGGTGTTGACGTTGCCCAGATTCAAAGTGGGGGCAAGCTAAAAGCATATCGCCGCCAGGTACAGATGATTTTTCAGGACCCGTACGAGTCAATGAATCCGCGCAAGACGCTGTACGATATTATTGCCGAGCCACTTACTGTGCATAAGATCGGAAATATCGTGGGGCGTGAGCAAGTGGTAGCCGATTCGTTGGCACGGGTGGGGCTTGTACCGCCGGAGACGTTTATGTTCCGCTATCCGCATGAGCTGTCCGGTGGGCAGCGGCAGCGGGTTGCGATTGC
>JALTGP010000154.1 GCA_027076905.1 Campylobacteraceae bacterium
TCTCATGGTTATCTTTTTGTTTTACCCATTTTAACTCAAACATATAGTTATTTGGCACTTTATCATCTCGACCTATGAGTAAAATATCAGGATATTTGTTGTCAAGTTCAGGTTGAGAATCTATAAAGTAAAAACTTGCAAAACTTAAAAGTGCTAAAGTAATAACATGAAAATGTTTCTCTGTAAATCCATAGTGGTCACGGTTTGAGAGGGTTTTTATGGAGGTATTGAGTTGCTCTTTAAATGCCTCTAAATCTCCTCGTGCTAAGTCAATAAGTGGTTCTCTACTATCAAAAGAGATAGCCAGATTGTTTCTCTTTTTTAACTCTACTGCAAAGTAGTTAAAGTAGAGTATTTTAATAACATAGTTTGGAATACAAAACTCTAACACCTCTCCAAAATTTTCATTTTGAATGGTAATAAATCCCATAGAGTAGATAAGCGTAATAAAGTCATCTTTAGTAAACTCTTGGTTTAGGTCGTATCTGTCTTTTATGATTCCTGTAACTGTTCCAGTCTCTATAAGCTCTTCTAAAACTTTATAGTTTCTGTCACTATCACCGATATTAAAGAGTTTCATAATGGCTTTATAGTCACTTGCTACATTACTGTCAAGCATCTTAATCGGCATGGTACAATCATCGGTATCATACTCTGAAATAAAGTAGTTTACTAAAGTTGCATTATAAATACGTTTCTTAGCTTTTAGATTAAAGAGATAACCGTTATACCATGTTGTTAACTTCTTTAATAGTTGTTTTTTGTCTATAGTATCACAGATTTTAAAAATAGATTGTTCTAGTGAATAACTTACTTCCTCCTCTGTAAATCCTGCTAAAGCATTAAACTCTTTATGATAAGTGATGTGTTTGACAATATTAAACCCAGAGCTTAAACTATCAAGCGTAATGGGTGTAACCCCTGTAATAAACATCTTCTGCACTACACCACTTTGTGTTGCACCTTTTAAGACTTCATAAAAGCTTCTTACAAATCCACCTTTTCCGACTATCTCTAAAAAATCATTCATACTATAGGCTAAAATGGCATTGGCAAATTGGTCGTATTCGTCTATGAGGAGGTAGATTTTATCATTTTGTGTTT
>JALTGP010000155.1 GCA_027076905.1 Campylobacteraceae bacterium
ACCCAAGGTATGGCTTATGATAAAATAGAATCTATATTCAGACTAATAGATAGTGACAATGATACCCAAGCCGATGGTTCAAACGCTACTCCAATGGGTGTGGATTTTGACTATAGAGATAACGAAATTAAACAACAAGAACCATTCACATGTAACGAAACACTATATCTCTCAAACCGTACAGAGTTAGGAACAGGTAGTGGAGATAGTGGAGCTACTTGGTTACATAGTTTTGATGCTATGGGGGCAAACTATGCACCTATTGGAGATGGTTTTACAAGTAGTGATGGTGGATATAATGCCATTGGATATAATATTCAAGATAACTTTATATATGCTCTTTATGGCAATCATCTACTTAAAATTGATAAAAATGCAAATGTTAAAGATTTAGGTGCTGTTACGGATTTGCCTGATACTCAACTCTATGCTGGAGAGTTTGATAGAAATGGATTTTACTATGTATCAGGTACTGGTAATACTGATAACATTATGTATAAGATAGATATTACACAGAAAAAAGTTATAAATACCATTACACTCTCTCAATCCGTTCGATTTTGGGATATGGCTATTGATACTACAGGAGAGTATTTTTATACCATGCTTATTCAAAATGATAATAGTGATTTTAAAAATGATAAATTTGCTGAAATAAAAATATCAGATGGAACAGTTACAACTATTGGCGATTCACATAGTGATTTACCATCTTACCTTTCACTTATTTTCTCTGATGCAGAAGGTAAAGTAGTAGCACTCTCACAAGATGGTAACCTATATGAGATTATGCCACAATCAGGTAAAGTCTATTTTACAAGACCATTTGCTAGTTTGAGCTATTATAATGATGGTACTATCTGTGCTGATGCCAATATTACTTTACCACCTCATCCACCTAGACTTTCGATTAATAATGTCACTCAAGCAGAAGGGAATAGTGGAGAGACTATATTTAACTTTACGGTAACAGCAGATAAACCATTTGATATAATACCTATGAGTGGAGCATTTTTTTACTACAGAGTTGTTGATGGAGATGGAGATGAGGTTGTTCCACCTCATGAAGTAGCTCTTAGCAGTGACCATGACT
>JALTGP010000156.1 GCA_027076905.1 Campylobacteraceae bacterium
CGCTCTTGCTTTGCTTTGCTCTTGTGTAGGTTCTTGCACCATATAGTTTTAGTTTTACAAAATATTCTCGCACGTACCGCGACGCCCGCCCGCAATTTTTGAGGACGGACGCACGGAACTGGCGGGTCTTAGTAATACCCGCTATTAACGTAGTAAGATTAGAATATTTGAGTACACATTTCTATTAAGTTTTGCTTAACTCTCTTTTTCCCCCCTCTTTTTCCCCCCTCTTTGTTACCTTTGGTTACATTTGACATAGATTTTAGTTTCTGCTATAATTCTTGCATATCTTGAGAGTATCTGCAATGATAACGGGTACTACTCAGTTCTTCTAAGCAGCGTGTCGGAGTACAGCCCAGCATGATTTGCCCCCGAACTGTGTGGATACTCTGAGGATATATGGGCTTAATAGGTCGGTTATTATTGCAGATTACCTCCCTTTAAAACTCCCCTCTCTTATAATTGTTATGCGAACGAGTAGACACTCACTACCATAAAATTCCATGAGTCCCTGAACCTTTAAGCTATAGGTCAAGAAAAGCATAGCCAAGCAAAAAATAGAGCAATCATAGCAAACCCCTAGAGGGTTTGGCACAAGCCGAGTGATACAAGCTATTAAATAACGTAGGAAGTCCCTACAAGGTGGATAAGGCACTCCGTCCATCTAAGTTAAGTTATTTGTAGACACCTTTCTTTGATTTGTAGTTGTCTACAGTGTTAATTCTGCCGATACTCAACGGAAAATGTACTTAATAGCTCTTCTAGGCTATTAGTGCATACACAAGCCTTAATCTAACAAAAAATGCACTGTCGCTCTTGCTCTTGCTCTTGCTCTTAAAAAAGAGATTTATCTCCTAAGCTCTTAACATCTGAACTGAGACTGTTTGACAGACTATGTGAGCATACTCGTAGAGTTGGTCATGTAGGATTAGTTGCCTTTCCGTGTCTACCAAATTAGATTGTCGCTCTTGCTTTGCTTTGCTCTTGTGTAGGTTCTTGCACCATATAGTTTTAGTTTTACAAAATATTCTCGCACGTACCGCGACGCCCGCCCGCAATTTTTGAGGACGGACGCACGGAACTGGCGGGT
>JALTGP010000157.1 GCA_027076905.1 Campylobacteraceae bacterium
TTCTACACTTAATATACTAAATAGCATTAAAGTTACTTTTTTCACTATATAACTCCCTTAAGAATACAAATTAAATAACTACCAAATTTCAAAGGCAACTAAACAAATATCTTTAACTCTAGTTTTCCTTGAATTACGGGGAGTAGTCCTGCGTCAAACTATAACTAAATCTATTCGTTTATTAACCTATGAAAATTGGCACTTATTTAATTTGCATTCCTTATTTTATATCATAAACTGATAATAGTTATCGTTTTAGATTTTGAATATTACTCTTTTTATTCTTAAAAAATAATAAAAATGACAATTGATATCAATAATATTTCGAGATTGAGCTTAAAATGTAATATTTTTAATATTTTGCTATGATTACATAAAAATTCTCACAGGAAAAACCACATGAATAAAATTCTACTCTCTACACTCACCCTATTATTGTTACCTAACTCTATTTTTGCACAAGATAAATCTTTTACAGTCTCAGGAAAAGAGCAAATCTACTACTATACCACCAGTGCAGAGAGCTTTTTTGACGAAAAAAGTACAGGTTCAGCAGGAGCAGTTACGTTTGATATTAAACAGAAAATTACAGATACAATCAATGCAAATTTTACAGCAGTAGGATATTCACATCTTGGAACAGACTGGGGAAGCCAATATCTGGAGGGGTCGAGAACAGGAGGATTTTTTAATGTAGCAAACATCACAGGTAAAAAAGGAGAACTAAACTTCGTGTTTGGGCGACAACTCCTAGATACCCCTATGCTAGGCAGTTTTCATTGGCTCTTAGCTCCTAGTGCATTTGAGGCATACACATTGGGATATAAAGCGAGTGACAAGCTCTCTTTTGTCGCTTCTGTGGTCAATAAAGTAAGAGATATCAACACTGGAGACAGTTTCAAAAAGCTCAAAGATGAAAACTTCGCCGTAGGGGTAGCCTACAATGAGGGAATAGAGACAAACTTTTGGTTTTATCGTGTTGATGGACTAGACTACTCTCAATTTTATCTTGATGCTTCAGATAGAATAGATGGCATAAAATTCTCTCTCCAAGCTGTTAAAACCAACTATGGAGCAGGAGACAACTCTCTCTCTTTTGGTGTTAAAGCATCCTCTGAAACATCAGGATTAAAATATAGTTTGGCACTCAACCATATCTCAGACCGAGAAGCAGGAATGGTAGGTGTGGACTCTATCTATACCAGCTCTTGGAACAGCTTTGCCTCACAAGATATAGGAAACTCATGGAAAGCTGAAATCAGTGAAGAGATGAGAAGTGGAATAAGTGCCACAATTAGTTATGCCGACTACGAAACTATAGGAAACGAGTTTGACGTTATTGTGGGATATCCTCTATCCTCTTCTGTCTCCTTTGATACCATCTTTGCAACGACTAGATATCAAGAAAAGAGTAGCTCTGAAAATTCGTTGGAGTTTATTGGAACATATAAGTTTTAATCCCAAAATTATAGCCTCCTAAAGATAGTAATTGATGACAAGAAAAGAGTTAATTTTTAGGATTTTTTTTGCTTTAAAATAGCATCGGCAACTCGAAATGAATTGGCATAAATCGTCCACGTATAGGTAACAGAACCCCCCGTAGGCATAAAGCTACCATCAGTAATAAAGAGGTTTGCTACCTCATGAGCTTGGCAGTTTTTGTCTAAGACAGAGTTTTTTGGGTCATCTCCAAAACGGCATCCTCCTGCTTGTAGATTGGCAGGTGGATAAGAGGAGATGGAGGTTTGGATATCTTTGGCTCCCATCTCTTGCATCACACTTTTTGCTTTTTTTGCCAATATTTTTCCTACTTTTATATCGTGAGGATGCGAACCGATACGGATATTAGCCACAGGTACACCATAGATATCTCTGTATTTTTCATCGACGGAGACAAAGCAGTTATCAGTAGGTAACCAGTCGTTAAATACTTCGAAATTTAGCTGTTTGGTGGTTGTGAATTTTTTGAGAAGTTTGGTTTGAAACTCTTCACCCCATAGAAGTTTGCCATCTTCCCATTTCTGTTTACTTGCTTTTGAGATGGGGTTGTTGTGTTCAAAGAGAAAATCAATTATTCCCCCTTTCATTTTGATATTTTTATCCTCTATCTCATACCAATCACAGAGGGAACGATTGACAAATAACCCCTCTACCATAAGCTCTTTTAGGGACATGGTCGAAGCATCAAACTGACCTGTTCCCACACCTCCTGCTGAGAAGAGTAGGTTTTTTCCCACTTGATTGCTGTTGTTGGCTAGACCATTGGGGAAGTTTTTTGATTTTGAATTGAGTAGTAGCCTACAGGTCTCTACGGCTTGACCTGCTACCACAAAAAGATCTGCTTGGATGCGATGCTCTTTTTTGGTTTGGGTGTCCACATAGATAGCTCCTGTCACTTTGGCATCTTTCTCATCAAGTTTTTTGACAAATGCGTGGGTAATAATAGTCAAGTTCCCTGTTTTAAGAGCAGGTTGCAAAAGCGAAGCCCTCGCACTCCCTTTAGCTCCACTGCTACAGCCATAGCTTCCACAGTAGTTGGAGTAGTAGCAACTGTTTCGTTTATCTTTAGATTTGGAGAGAATAGCGCGTGGGGTTTTATAGGCAATAATATTTAGTTTTTTACAACTCTTATCAATAAGTTTGGTAATGGGGTGTTCATGCAGAGGAGGATAGGGAAACTCTTTGGTGCTTCTTGGTTCATGATATTTGTAGGGGGTAACCTTACCACTTACTCCGACTAGACGCTCAACTTTTTCATAATATGGCTCTAGCTCATCATAATCAATCACCCAATCGACAATATTTGCCCCTTTTATCGCTCCATAAGTTGATTTTAGCTTAAAATCTACAGGTTTTAGACGGTGAAAATAGCCACTCATAAAGTTAGAAGAGCCACCCACAATATTACCATTAAAAAAACTGCTTTCATCGCTATAGGTAGTCTTTTTAACCCATCTGTTAGCACTCAAATACTCAATAGTATGGTAGGACTCCCTCAGAGAAGGAGTGACGATATCCCGTTTACAGTAGGCTATCTCATCTTTGGAGAAATCCTCCTCTTTATAAAACCCACCACGCTCAAGCATAATAACTTTTTTACCACCAAGAGCTAGGGTATATGCCACACCACTCGCACCTGCTCCTGAACCGACGATACAAACATCATACTTTTTCATAAATTTCCTTTGTCTAAAGTTGTGCAAATTTCACTTTGGGTTGAGGTTGTCCTGTGTGGTGGTTTAACCATTTCCATCCTAATTCATTCTTATTTCCCCCATAGATTGGGTCACTTAGCAGTGCTTCTAGGGTATAAAAAAGTATTAATGCAACCCAATTTTCACCTTTTGAGTTATTTGATACAAAATTTCGTAAGGCTTTATCTTTACTATTAGGGGTCATAGTCAAAAAATCTCTCTCCTTTTTTATCAAAAGGGTTGCACCGTGAGATAAAAACTTTAAATCATCTCTCCAAAAAGAGGAGTGGGTAGAGACGGTTGCAAGATAAGAGGTTGCTCCAAACTCTGAAGCCGAAGGTGCTTTTAAGCCTTTAGGAAAAAGAACCTTTTGTACGACTTCTATTACTTTAAAGGGTTCTACACGGATAGAAGTTTTAGCACCTTGAGGAAGAAGTGCCAATGCTGTTCCTGCTAAAACAGTTGAGCCGATAAATATGCGTCTGGTGATTATTTTTTTCATAAATGAAGTATATCATGATTGTATTTATTTGGATGTAATATTTATTACATAACTTAGAGAAGATGCTATTATTAATCAATACTTATTAAATTAATAAATTATTTTAATATTTTAATTGGTTTAATTATGTTATTATTTTAAATACGATATGAAAATGGAGAAAATAATGAAAATAAAAGAACTTCTCACCCTAAAAATTGTATTAATAATAACGCTATTGGCACTAGCTACTTCTCTTTATTTCACTTTTTTTTCCCCTAATATTTTTCATAAAAAAATTGAAAGAGATAAACCACTAATACTTCGGACGGTACAGGGGAGAGAGTTTCATCTATCTATTAATCCCAATCAGATTAAAATTGCTGAGTTAGAGGGAAAAATTATTTTTCTTAAAGTTTTTGGTTGGGATTGTAACTATTGTGAAAAAGAGATTCCTGAGCTTATTAAATTGAAAAATAAATTTAAAGGAGCATTTGAAACCATTGCTTTAGAGTATCAGCACCACTCTAATCATAAAAATTTAGAATTAATAAAAGAAAAAGGGATTAATTATCATCTTGTAAATGGTGATGAGCATCAAGATTTTTTAACCTACCTAGAAAAAGAGTATAAGTGGAAAGGGGTTATACCACTTACTATAGTTTTGAATGCAAATGGACAAATACTGGCATTTGAGGTAGGCTATAAATCTTACAGTCTCACCTCACTTTTACAAAGAAGTCTGCAAATCTGTACGGCAAAAGCTATTGACCTTAACCAATCAAAGGAGTATATTAGTCATGAGGAAAATATTAATAAGTAGTAGTATTTTTACGCTTATAAGCATCTATTTTTTAGGGTGTGACAACAGGAGTAGTGAACAGAGTGTTCAAGAGAGTGTTGAGCCTATAAAAATCAATAAAATAGAGGAGAATATTACTCAAAAGATAAGTGAAGTGGGTTGTCAAAAAGATAAAGATGAGACAGGAGAATGCCATGAAGATGAGCAAGATGCTGCTAAGTTTATTTTGGAGACACTCACCAAAGAGAGAGAAAAATTTAGTGCTATTTCCCCTACACAACAACCAGACAAGAATAGTACTTCAGAAAAAAAGACCACTTCGCTTAGAGAGAAACTTAAGCTATCATTAGCACAGATAGCAAAAGAGGAGACCCAAAAAAGGGATATCAAAGATGGTCTAATTGCACTAGTTAGCGGTGCAGGAAACTCTCAACATATTAAAAGAGAGGAGTTGAAAAGCTTTATTCAAAATATTCAAAATCAGGAGAATGAGAAGATTGTAAACAGGGATAAACTACAAAATTTTATCGATACTGTCCAAGATAAAGAGGAGGAGACACATGCCGTATCACTGGTAAAAAAAGAGCTCAACTCTTTTGTTGAAGAGGCAACATCCTCTCCCATAAAAACAAAGGAGGTAAAAGAGAGGTTAGAAAATTTAATTGAGAATGTAACCACCTCCACAAATAGTTTGGAAGTCACAGAGGAGACGCTAACAAAATTGGTTGCCAAGGCAGAAGAGAGCAACAGCCCCTCTACCACAAAATTTGTAACCGCAATTATGGAGGATGTATCTACACAAAAAATCAGTATTTTGGATGATAATCAGAGTTATTTAACCATTAGAGTTGAGAATGGAGATACCCTCTCTGTCTTGGCTCAACGATATTATAACGATGCAGGAAAATATAAATTAATCTACGATGCAAATAAAGATAAGATAGGGAAAAATTATCTCATTTATCCCTCAACAATACTCGTTATACCTAAACTTTAAATCTATTATATAAGGAGAAAATAGTGAAAAAAACAGTTTTAATAAGTGCTATGGCGATGCTGATGGCAAACCAATTAACGGCAAAAAGTGTCCAAATTACGGAAGAGTTAGCCTCAATTAGCATAAAAGAGAATGGAAAAATAGTCCAAATTGAACGGATAGAGGATACCAAACATAGGTTAACATCTAGTTTTAGTAAAACATCAAGAACTTGTCCACCTTTTTGTATTCAGCCCATGCAGATAGGTAAAGTAGAAACAATTGGAGAGTTAGAGTTATTAGAGTTTTTACAGCAAATGCAAGATGAGAGTAATAACATAATTTTGATTGATGTACGAACAAAAGATTGGGCAAAAAAGGGTAGTATTCCAGGGGCGATTAATCTTCCTTTTACCATGCTCAAAAAAGAGAGTAAATATATCAATAATATTTTAAAGTTATTGGGTGCAAAAAAGGAAAATAATGAATGGAAATTTGACAATGTTCCACAATTGGTGATTTTTAGTAATGGTATTTGGGATGCTCAAGCAACTAAGGCCATAGAGAACCTTCTCTCCTTGGGCTATCCAGAAGAGCATCTTAAATATTATCGAGGTGGTATGCAAAATTGGTACATACTTGGGTTAACCACCAAACAGTAGGAGTGATTATGTTAATTAAAAAAATTATCTTGATATTGTTATGTGGCTTTAGTTTTTTATTCTCTCAAAATTCTTTTTTAAGTGGTTTAGAAGAGATTGTAACAAAGGCAGAAGAGCAAAAAAATGAGGAGTCAAAAGTTTTAAATAATGCTTTTAAACAGCGAATGAAAACGCAAAAAATGGCAAGAGATACCCTTTTGATTCGTATGGATTTTAACAGCACTCTCTATCAAAAAAAGCTTCGAGAAGATGCTGATGGATTTAATACCAAATTTTTAAATCTTATCAATAGTAAAAAAGAGATAGCGTTGGTGGTTAAAAAACTGCCTGAATTTGCAAAAAAAATAGAGCGTTTTAAGAGTATATGGTCTGCTTTTTATGAAAATATTAAACAGTTAGAACAAGATTCCAATGATACAAAAGCAATACAGTATATTATAGACAATAACCTAAAAGTTTTAGAAGATATGGAGTATATATTTTCTAACTTTATTAAATTTTATCAGAGCAGTGATAAACTTGAAAAATCTATGGCACATATTAAAAGTATGCTCTTTACACAGGTTGGAAAACCTCGAATGTATATTTTAAAAATTGTTAAAGAGAGACTTCTTATCAAACAAAATATTGATAAAGAGACAAATCAAAAAAGATTGCAAGAGAGCATTAAAAACATGGATAGGCTTATGAAAGCTCTAAAGGAGGGAGACAAAACGTTGGAGCTTCATGGTACAGAAGAGAGAGAAATTTTGGAAAAACTGCTCATTAGTCAACAGTTTTGGGAGAAGATCAAGCAATTGGTTGAAAAAAAGAAACTCTCAACAGAGGATGTAGTAAAACTTATAGAGAAAAATGATAAGTTTATTGAGGCACACAATGTAGTGGTCAAGCTCTCTAAAGCCTCTTTTGATAATTAATAGAGGTAGCCAATAATCACTTTCCAAACAATATTTTTTTCTTTAATTACAAGGGTTTAAAATTAAAAATTAATTATAATGCTTTTGATAATTAAAGGAATATTAAAAAATAATGAAAAAACTATACCAAACCCTAAAATATGCTCTAAAAAAAGAGAGCATCGCCCTTTGGAGAAATAGAAGTGCTTTGCTTCCTCTTTTTTTGATGCCGATGATGTTTATCTTGATAATGTCTTTGGCTCAACAGGATATCTATAAAGAGTATACCAATTCTGAGGTGAGCTACATTGTGGTGAACCTAGATAAGCAAGAGCGTTCTTTGAAGCTTATATCGGAGCTTAAAAAAGATAAAAATTTTAAGCTTGTAGAGCTAGATAGCTTAGAGGAGGCAAAGGCGTTGACACTTGATGAGAAGTATATGTTTACGCTACTTATCAACCCAAATTTTTCTAAACAACTTTACAAAATTACAGCAAAAAATTTAATTGAAATCTATACAGCCTCCATTACCAAAGCCCATCAAAAGCTCTATTTTGAATCTAAAATAGCCCAAAAAATTATGGCTATAAAGATAAAAAAGATGGTAAACTCCATGACCATGTATAATGAGACCATAAAAGCCTCAACCCCCAATGATATGATACACAGTCACTACCTATATCGCTCAGAGCATAAGAGTCAGATACCCACTTCAACCCAACAAAATGTCCCTGCTTGGATAGTTTTTTCTATGTTTTTTGTTATTATTCCCATTGCTACCTTGCTTATTACAGAAAGAGGTGACGGAACACTTGATAGGCTCAAAGCGATGAACAGCTCCAAGGCTATTTTGTTTGCTTCTAAAATAATTCCCTACATGATAATCAATCAATTGCAACTCTATAGCATGATACTAGTAGGTGTCTATATCGTCCCTCTTTTTGGGGGTGATAGACTGGATGTAGATATAAACTTTTTAGCCCTTTTTATCATCTCAACATCTATTAGTTTTGGAGCTGTAGGATTTGCCATTTTCCTCTCTACACTTATGAAAAGTGTGGAACAAGCCTCTATTATTGGGGCATTGAGTGGGGTTATCATGGGGGCTGTTGGGGGAATAATGATACCTAAGTTGGTTATGCCGTCTCTGATGCAAGATATGACTGTCTTATCTCCCATGTCATGGGGGTTAGAGGGGATGTTAGATGTTTTTGTGAGAGAGTTGGGAGTAGAGTCTGTCCTTTATGACTCCTCTGTTTTGGTACTTTTTGGTATAATCTCCTTAACCTTAGCATATGGAAAAAAATTATGAGTTTGAAAGAAGATTTAAAAGAGATGATAGTAAGAGAGTGTGACAAAGATATAGCACCAAGTAGCATAAAAGATAATGATAGTATATTTGACCCCAAACACCCATTGGAGCTAGATTCATTGGATTCACTTCAAATATCTATGGCATTACAAAATGATTATGGTATCAGATTAACCGACCCAAAAGAGGCGAGGCGTGTGATGGAGTCAGTAGATACTTTAGCCAAATATATTGAGTCTCATTCGTGATATATATAGAGGGGTATGCACTTATTACCTCTCTAGGAAAAAGTGCAAAAACATCCGTTAGTGCGTTAAGAAAAGAGAATATAAAGCCTATCTTTATGGATGGAACTAAATATTATAAGATTTCAGACACCAAACCACTTGAGTATTATGACCAAATAGAGCAAGTGACAAAAAGTGCAATTACTCATGCTAATATTAATCCAAAAGAGATAGAAAATATGGCACTTTTTATAGGAACATCTTCAGCCAAACTTCCTCTAAATGAGTATTGTGCACAAGAGAGTGGAGAGTTATTAAAAGATTTATATATGAGTGAGGTAAGTGAGATTATTGCTAAAAAACTAGGAATAAAAGGATTTAGAACTATTATCTCTACAGCCTGTACCTCTAGTGCCAATGCACTAATTCAAGCCAAAGAGATGATAGATAGTGGGTTGATAAAAAAAGCATTGGTAGTGGGTGTGGAACTCTATAACCAATTAACACTTAAGGGGTTTGACTCTTTTATGTTGCTCACAAAAACAGAGATGAAACCATTTGACCGAGATAGAGATGGCATTGTTTTAGGTGAGGCTCTATCTGCTGTTGTGCTAGGTCACAACCCAAGCCAATTTAGTTTGGTAGGTGGTGCTGTTACCGTAGATACATTCTCCATCACCGCCCCACACCATAACAACCTAAAAAAGGTGATGAGCCAAGCACTAAAAAATGCAAATATTCAACCCCGTGAGATTGAGTTAATCAAAGCCCATGCCACAGCCAGTATCCAAAATGATATCTCTGAAGCCAAAGCGATTAACCTACTTTTTAGTGAAAAAATTCCTCCTATTCTTCCCCTAAAACCCTATATTGGGCATACGATGGGGGCATGTGGGACAAATGAGTTGGTACTGCTTTTGGAGAGTCTAAAAGAGGGATTTATCCCCAAGGCAATTCATTTTAAAAATAGAGATGAGGAGTGTGCATTAACTCCTAATTTAGAGGAGTTAGAGGCAAAAAAAGGCTATTATCTTCTCAACTACTTTGGCTTTGGTGGGAACAACAGTTCACTGGTCATACATTATAAGAGGGTTTAATATGTACATCTACGCATTTTCAAATATTATAGAGCGAGTAGAGGAGTCTCTAAGTGATAAAAAATCAAAATTAACCCAAAAGTTTAACAGAAGTGACAACTTCATAAACTTAACACTACTAGGCGTACAGCAATGTGTTCAAAAGAGAGTTTTACCAAAACAGACATCGGTATATATCGCAAGTAACAATGGAAACATGAACACCACTATAAAGGTATTTGACTCTATTTTTATACAAAAAAAGCTCCCCATGCCTTTTAATTTTTTAAATACAGTTAACTCTATCAAGCTTTTTTATGTGGCAAAAAATTTTGACTTAGAGGGTAAAACACTCTTTGTAGACCGATTTGAATCAGCACTCCCTCAAGCTTTTGTAGATGTCAAGAATGGCAAAACCGTACTTATAGGAGTAGTAACCGAAGTGATATCTGACCTTGAACTGCACCGAGAAAGGTTTGGAACAGAAGAGATAATCGAAAGCAGTCGATGGATACTACTCTCTGCTACCAACAAAGATAAAAAAGCGATTGCCAAAATAGAGAATTTTTCACTTGAATGCTCTTCTGATTCTTCTAAACCACATAACGAAGAGAGTTTTTTCTCTTTTTTGGAGAGTGATGAGTTATCTTTTGCCTTTAGAGGAGATGGTGTGTCTTTTGGGGTTATGAAATAGAAAAGTCATAAATTATTTTATATTTTATGAAAAACTTTAAACCCCAAAAATAGTATAATAATTACCCCCTTTAATATCCACATCAAAACCACTCAAAACCTCGCTAAAACAGTCTCTTTGACCCTTTTTAACCTCTTTAAAACCATCCAGCCACTTTTGAACGTGTTTCAGTGCTTTTTTCACAATTTTAACCCCAATAACGGCACATCGGTTTATCACTTTTATGGATATGTTTTTTAAATCGGTTTTTGAACCGACTCTTTTTATGATTTTTCCTGTTTTGTCATTTAGCATCTCTAGTTTGACCAAACTTTTTAAGAGATTGTAGAACATTTTTATGGTGTATTTTTTGCCTTTGTGTTTGTACATTTTGTTGTATTTGGCTTTTATCGTTTTTGCTACATTGCTTTTCAGATAAATTTCGTTTAGGTTTTTTGAGGTGTCTAGTTTTTCTAATTTGGCGATAAATCCACTGTTCTCATGCTCTAGCCATCTCTCGAAT
>JALTGP010000158.1 GCA_027076905.1 Campylobacteraceae bacterium
ATGATAGATAGCAAAGTCATATCCATAAAGGTTATCCATACTTGGTTGAATAGATTTTAATTTTGCCACTTGTTGTCTGTAGCCTTGATAGTTTTTCTCTAAAGGGTAGCGATTGACCAATACAGCCCCCAAATCACCAATAGTAGGATAGCCTCTAAGCATTTTTCCATCTATATGAGAGGTTAATCTGTTTGGTTTTCCTTGTAAAACCCCAACATTAGGATAAGTCAACTGAGAAAAGATGTATGAATCAGGCGTAAAGCGTGACGGAAGAAGTTTTAGAGCCAAAGAGGCTTTAGCAATATCCTCTTTTTTTATTTTAGAAGTATCTATAATCCGTTCACTTATTTTTGGAAATTGTTTTAGACCATTAAGATATTTACGAATATTCGGAACCGATGGCTTTAGCCTCGCTATATTCGGGGCTAAAGCCTCCGATTCCAATAGGTTTGCTACAGATAAATCATCTCCTTTACCACTTAACTTCTGTAAAATATTCTCTATAGAGCGATACTCCGACATCAAAGGCTTTAACGCTGTGGCTATAAACTCTGCATTTATCATCTGCTGATTGGCAACCTTTTGAGTTACTCCTGTAGCTCTATGTGCATTGACCATAAAGGGCATATAACTCATATATTTTAGAGCTAAAAAGTAAGATTTGAGTTGAGGGCTTTGGGTGTATTTGCCTCGTACCTTATATTGAGAGTAGTCCAACTTCACTTTGGCAATGGGTGAGCGTACAGTTCCTTGATGAGACGCAATAAGTTTTAACTCTTTTTTAGCCAATGCCAACGCTTGTGGGTCAACACCAACACTTCTGTTTCCCAACAACTCATTAAGCACCAATACAAAAGCCAATGCCTCTTTTTTTTGAGGAGTATAACCCTTTTTATTATAACCTTTTATTAGATTGGCTTTAAGTCCATAAGCCAACTTTTTAAACTTACCATAAAGCACCTCTTTTTCCAATGCTGTAACACTCTGCTGTTTAAAGAGATAGTTTGCTGTCAAGATAAAATCTAAAGTAATGTAGTTTGGTATCTGCTCTTTTCGGTTTTGGTCGTAGAGGTCAAAAAATGAGCTTGT
>JALTGP010000159.1 GCA_027076905.1 Campylobacteraceae bacterium
TTAGATGGCTTAGGTAGCAGACGATGCTGTATTCATCGGCTTTTTGATAGTGGTTTAGTTTGTGGGTTATGTTTATCATTTTTGAGTAGTGTTCGCCCATAATGGTATTGGTTATTTGCTCTTCTGTGTGGTTATTTATAAAATTTTCCCACCACTTATAATCTATGTTTTTTCTGTATTGTGGTTTTGGTGGGGCTGATACGATTTTAATGGTGTTGGGTATTCGTGAACGGTAGAGTGCTTGAAGTGTCTGTTTTGTGTTCCACAGTCGGCACTCTTTGGCGTAAACCATACAGGCGTTAAAGTTTGGGTTTTTAACCGATATTCCTTCTCTTAAGGCACTGGTGGTAAAGACATTTTTTTTGGTGGTTGTTTGAATGTCTACACCATTAAAATGGTGTTGTTTTCCCACGATACAGTTATTTGGGTAGTTTTCTTTTAGTGCTTTTGCGTTATCTACAAATATGATTGAACGGTAATCATTTGGGAGTTTTCCATTTGTTGTGTAGTAGATAATATCTGGTTTTTCGGGTTTGTATTTGTATCGTTGTAAATCTCTTCTAAAGAATTTATCTAATGTTCCACTTAGAAAGATGGCATCTAAATTATAGATAAGTTGAAACTCTTTTGAGGGATTCAAGGTTAATTCATGGGCTTCATCTATAATTAATCTGATTTTTTTGCTATCTATTAATGCTTTGAACTCTGCGTTACTGCTGTAGTGACCGTAAAATTTGTGAAACGTGATGATTGCTCCATCTTTAAAGATTTTTTCTAAAACCGAGGCTGTATTATCGCCTTTAAACATATTGCATTGTCTTGATTTGGGAACAATAATTAACGTACCTGCTACCCCTTCGTATTGATATGTTTTTCCTGTATGTTGTTTTGAGACAACCACGCCTTGGGTTATTGTTTTAAAGGTGGGAAATTTTCCTGTATAGTTAAAGACTATCTCCTCTTCTACGGGGCTAGGTGGAAGCTGTTTTTCTATCTCTTGTTCAATAAGTTCAAGCCAATGGGTAGGCTCATCTTTGATAAAATCTCTTAAATCGTACCCTGATTTTAGCTCTTTGTTTAAAACTTT
>JALTGP010000160.1 GCA_027076905.1 Campylobacteraceae bacterium
TTGTTCAACAAGATGTTACAGCTATCGCTTTTGTACCACGCTTTTACAGCCGATAAAATGGCTAAGTCGATAAGAGGTTCAAGAAGAACAACCAACATATAAGCCCCACCAAAAGTAAGTACATTTTGAATATTTTCAGCTCCAAACCCTTGACCATAAAATGCCCAAAAAGCAACCCAACTCACAATAGCACCTTCCCAAACAAGAGACATTTTAAGCATTTGTGTATAACTAATATCTTTATATGCTGTACCTTGTGGGACAATCTTTTTAGTTGCCATGTTGAGGATAATCATACTGGCTAAAAGTGTTGTAACGTTGATACCATATTGAGGTAAGTCAAACTGTGCTACGGTTACCCCTTGAAGCAGAAGCCCAAGAGCCAAACCAAACATAGCAGGAGCCACACCAAAGACCATAAGTAGCGTTGTTCCCAAAATAAGATGCACTTCACTCACTCCAACAGGATAGTGAGGTAAAACCTCAAAAAAGGTAAAGACCAATAGGCTACTAATAACTGTTTTAATAAGAAGCGACAACGCTCCATTCTCTTTTAGATGCTCAAAAGCCAACTTAGCTCCCACTCCTATGACTCCCACACCTGTACCATAACTCAATAACATTTTGGCACCTTGTACCACACCTGCTTCTATGTGCATTTTTTAATCCTTTTGTCTATTTTATTTTTAAAAATGATAATTCGTGGCACTTATACCATAAATCGGCTTTATAGAGAGAGAAATTTTTCTCCACCAAGAGTGTAAATATAGTTAATTTTATAAAAATATATGGTAAAGATAGAAGGTTTTGTTTTGATTATCTTAATTTTTAAATGGATAGAAAAGCTAAAGAGGCTTAAATAGCCTCTTCATCCTCTTCCCCTGTTCTAATACGAATGGTTTTTTCTATGTCGGTGACAAAAATTTTCCCATCACCAATTTTTCCTGTATGGGCTGCTGAAACAATGGTCTCAATTGCTAAATTTGCATACTCTTCACTGCTCACAACAATCTCAATTTTTACTTTTGGAATAAATTCAACCACATATTCAGCACCTCTATAGAGTTCTGCGTGTCCCTGTTGTCGTCCATACCCTTTGACTTCTGAGATTGTCATTCCTTCAATTCCTGCTTCTACCAGTGCATCCTTAACATCTTCTAACTTAAATGGTTTGATGATTGCTTCTATCTTTTTCATTTTTTTTCCTTTATACTCTGCTTTTTGATATTTAATTTTATCCTATTTAGTAGAAAATAGCGAGATGAAATAGCTACATTTCATGGTTAAAAAAGGTACAGATTTTTTTAGTTTATGTTGATGGTTATGTTTTTGTTGTATAAAAAATAGGCACTCTACTTTTGTTCTTTAGTCCTTAACTATAAACTCTTTATAAAAGTTTTGATTATATATAAGACAAATTTACTCTTTTTATGCTATTATCATTTTTAATATATAGGAATAGATTAGAGAATAATATGAAAGAATAAGATGAAGATAGAAGAGATTATAAAACAGAATCAAGGTGGAACCGTTCTTTTCTTAGGACGCGTGACCAATTTTACTCCTGAAGAGTTAAGCAATTTTTTAGATGCCCAAGGGATGAGCTATGCAGATAAGTATGTGGGACAAGAGGTAGTATTGACCGTTTTAAGTACCATGCTAACCCCTCTTGAAGAGCAGACCTCTTATGACCTTTATGATTTAAAAATTTCTGAGGTGCGTTTGGCAATATTTGAGGAGTTCTATACTACCCATATTAAACCCAATACCTTGATGATGTCTCTTAAGCTCTCCAATGACCAAGAGCGTCTAAAGCGTCAACTTAAAAATAGTGCATTTGCTGATGAGGTTTATCTTAAACTCTTCAAAATGTATAACTGGGGAGAGGATGGGGTCTATGAAAATGATGATAATCGTGATATGACCATTACCTTTGTGGAGCGTTTTTATAATCCTGAGGGGTTTCGTGACCCTGCGATGGTCTACTCACCTATTACGCTCTCTAATATTGCCCGAGATACCAAGAGTACAGAGGTGTTAGACGCAATGCTTACCATGCCAAACCATACAATAAAGCAGAGCCGAAAAGAGGATTTACGTCCTAAAAATCTGCGTGAGATTGTAGCATTGAATTCTCATATCTCCTATGAGAACATACGTTATCTGTTGAGTTTTAATGATAACCGAATTAATAGCTTTTTAGGGTGTAACAGTGCGATAAGTGTAGATGCACAGGAGCTTATTTTTCAAAAGGCTGATGAGATAACGAAGCTGATGTTGACCCAAAATAGTAGTTTGGATGATAGACTGTTTATAGAGCTTCTAAAAAGTGATAAAGAGATAGTTGCTTCTCTTTTGACATTTCAGAAATTAAGTAAAATAAGATTAAAGGCTGTTTTAGAAGCTGATTTAGATAAAGAGTTGCTTGTCTATATGGGTGAAAATCAGCTTATCAGTGAAGTAGTTGAAGAGCTTATTGGAATAGATAAGCTATTAGATTATAAACTCTCTTCTAATAAAGAGTTAAATAGTAAGCAGTTAAGTAGCCTATTTACTAAGTATGGAGATGCATTTATAATTCCACTTAGTGTAAATCCAAATTTAGAACCACAATTTTTAGAAGCCTTTTATGAACAAGGAGATGATGAGATTGTGATAAATGTGGCATCAAATCCTGCCACACCTCAGATTATTCTTGATGAGTTAGGAGAGAAAAATAGTCATATATTTAATAGAGGTTTGGCGATAAACCCCTCGGTAAAACTTATCTACTTAGAGCAGTTTGCCTTGGACTCTGAACTGATTATGTTAATGACGCAAAATCCTACCTATTTGGAGAGTGTTAATTCTGCTCATATGGGAATGAGAAGTGATGATAGATATTGATAATAGAGATATTTAAACAAGGAATAATTATATGAAAGCTGAAGATATAACTAGAAGTTTAGACAAATTAATAACATCTCAAATTCCTGTATTTGTATGGGGAAGCCCTGGGATTGGAAAATCCTCTATTATAAAACAGATAGCCATAGAAAAAGGGTTGGAGTTTGTGGATTTACGACTCTCATTGCTTGACCCAACTGATTTAAAAGGGATACCTTTCTTTGATCAAGAAAACAATGAAGCAGTTTGGGCAAGTCCCAATTTTTTGCCAAAAAAATCAAATTCCAAAGGGATTCTATTTTTAGATGAAATAAACACTGCTCCCCCTTCGGTTCAAGCCTCTGCTTATCAGTTGGTATTAGATAGAAAAGTAGGGGATTATGAGCTTCCAAAAGGGTGGAGTATTATCGCTGCTGGAAATCATGAGAGTGACCGAGGGGTGGTCTATCGTATGCCACCTCCTCTTGCGAACCGTTTTGTGCATCTTAGTATGGAGGTGAGTTTTGAGGATTGGAAAGGTTGGGCGTATGGGACTGGGATAGATAGCTCTATTATCGCTTTTTTAAACTATGATAGTGATAAGCTTTTTGATTTTGACCCTACTAAAAACCAAAAGTCATTTCCTACCCCTCGGTCGTGGGAGTATGTGGATAGAATTTTAAAATCAGGTATTGAACAACAGGCGTTACTTATGGATATTGTCTCAGGGGCTGTAGGGGCTGAGAGTGCCACAGCATTTATAAGTTTTAGAAAGGTGATGTACCGACTTCCCAATATAGAAAAACTTTTAAATGGGGAAGAGGTAGAGGTAGAGCATGATTCACAAGTACTCTTTGCCCTTATTGCAGGGATTATTTCAAATATTAGAGGCAACGTCACAAAAATGAAAATAGACAATGCATTGAAATTCTCACTGACGCTCCCAAAAGAGTTCTCTGTGATGTTAGTAAAAGATATGCAACAGAACAGGATAAATGTAGAATCTTCTATTGTTTGGGAGGATTGGGTAGAGGAGTTTGCCTATTTATTGGTATAAAAACATGATTTTGATATTTATATGTAAATAATAACATTTTCTTAAGTCAAATTGAGGTAAAATCGCGTTCCAAATAAATGCTCATATTAACAGTGAGTAAAATACTAATAAGGATGGTTATCAGTTATGAAAAGAACGTTTCAACCCCATAACACACCAAGAAAAAGAACGCACGGATTTAGAACAAGAATGAAAACTAAAAACGGACGAAAAGTGATTTCTGCTAGAAGAGCAAAAGGTAGAAAAAGATTAGCAGTTTAAAACATTTTAGTAGCCTTAAAACTACTAAAGAGTTCAATTGGGTTTATAAAAACTCTAAAACTGTACACACCTCACAATTTGTACTCTTTTATCAGTCTCATGATACAGAGTATAAGTTTGGGATAGTTGCTAGTAAAAAAGTTGGCAACGCAGTTTATAGAAATCGTGCCAAGCGACTTCTTCGTTCACAACTTCTTCTACACCTAGATAATTTAAACACAGGACAATATATTCTTGTGGCAAAGCCCTCACTTCTCAACAATTGTTACCATAAAACAACCAAGAGTATTTTAAAGGCATTAAAGCGTTTAAAAGCCATAAAACAATGATATTTTTAAACACTTTTAGCTATAATATTTTCATTAATTAAAAATAAAATTCTTAACTAAATAATATAATATAACTAAAAAATAATATATTTTAACAGTTAACAATTCAAAGGGTGATTTATAGTGGAACAACAACAAGATTTACAGAAGAGACTTCTGTTAGCACTGGTATTATCATTTATGGTATTTGTCGTATTTGATATGTTTATGCCTAAGACAACAAAGCCAATTGAGCAAAATGGAACTCTTGCAATAACACAAGAGCAACAGACTCCTAAAATAGTTAACAGCAGTACACATGCTACTCCCAAGGCAAATAAAGCGACTATTCAAGCCTCATCTGCACCTGTTACTACGGTTAAGTCATTAACTACAGTTAAATCGGATAGATTTATCTATACTATTGATGATTTAGGAAGGGTAGCACAAGTTAGCATGCTTGAACATAAGTATGAGTATGAGGGTAAAAAGTTAGAGTTGTTAAACAGTGAGTGGGTCAAGCCATTGGAGATTCGTTTTGCAGATGCCAATTTAAATAAAGAGGCACTTAAAACACCATATACCTCCTCTTTAGAGAAGCTTGATTTGAACACTGGAGAGAAGAGAGTGGTGTTGACTCAAAAACTTAGCACCACAACTGTTACAAAAACATTGACATTTTATACTGATGGGCATTATGATATAGATATTGAACTCTCAATGCCAGAGCAGTATTTTATCACCACAGGACAAAGACCAAATGCTGACCATACACGCTATATGGTGGTAGAAGGTTCACTTATAAAGAGAACCAATGGTACAATAGTGGTACTTGCAGATGGTGATGTTGAGGAGTCTTTAAATGGAGTAACTGCTGAGTTTACCTCCTCTTTTGATAGATATTTTACCTCCATTTTATATAACTTTGAAAAACCACTTAATGTCTCTAGCCTTATTGTAAATGAAGAGGATGCTTTGGTTTTTGTGCAAGGAGAACAGAAGTTTAACCTTCATGGTTATCTTGGACCAAAAGAGTCAGATATCTTAAAGAGTATTCATCCAAAATTAACAGATTCGATTGAGTATGGTTGGTTTACCTTCATCTCTAAACCTCTCTTTAAAGTTTTAGAGTGGTTTCATAATATACTTGGTAACTGGGGTTGGGCGATTGTGGCTACTACTATATTGATTAAACTGTTACTTTTCCCTCTATCTTATAAGGGTATGCTCTCTATGCAGAAGCTAAAAGATTTAGCTCCTAAGATGACAGAGATAAAAGAGAAGTATAAAAAAGACCCGCAAAAAATGAATGGAAAAATGATGGAACTTTATAAGAAGCACGGTGCTAACCCTATGGGAGGGTGTCTACCGATGATTTTACAAATTCCTATCTTTTTTGCTATCTATCGAGTACTACTAAATGCAGTAGAACTTCAAGGTGCTGAGTGGATGTTATGGATTACAGATCTCTCCCTAAAAGACCCACTGTTTATCTTACCACTACTTATGGGTGCATCAATGTGGTATCAACAACGAATTACACCAAACACCATGACTGATCCAATGCAACAGAAGATTTTCCAATGGTTACCTGTGGTAATGACGGTGTTTTTTATGACATTCCCCGCAGGATTGGTACTCTACTGGTTGGTGAACAGCCTCTTTACAATTGGACAGCAGTTTGTAATTAATTCGGCATATGAGAAACAAAAATTAGCAAAAATAGAAAAATAAATTAAACAGATATAGGAGGGGGTTTTATAATATGAATATGAAAAAAATAGAGGCAGAGACGCTAGAAGAAGCGTATAAAAATGCTGCAAAGGAGCTTAACTGCTCCGTTACTGAAATTAACTATGAGATAGTCCAGTATCCAGCAACAGGAATGATGGGATTGTTTAAAAAACCTGCGATTATTATTGCGGTAAGAAAAACATCAGTTCCAACTACGCTACCAGAGAAGTCAATCAAAGAGAAATCACTCCAAAAGGAGATTTCAGAAAAAGAAGAGATAGCTCCTTTAGTTGTAAATCAAGATAGTGGTAGCAAAATAGAGGGTTCTATAAAAGAAAATTTATCATCAAAAGAGAGTCTATTATCAAAAGATGAGTTGTTCTTTAAAGGAATATCTCAAAAAGAGGATAAGGTTCTTGATAGTTTTTTTGAAACAAGTAGTAGTGAACCACAAGAGAGTATTAAGCAAGAGGGTACTAACGAAGATAATATTAAAGTAGAAAAGAGCATTGAAAGAGTACCCACCACTATGCCAAAAGAGGATAATACACAAGAGAAGAAGAGTTTAATATCATCTCCTCCAAGTGAACTCCAAGAGGAGTTCTTTGAACACGCTTTTGATGATGACCGTGACTCTCCTAAAAATAGAGCATTGTCTATTGAGATTGAGGACAAATTAAAGGTACTCTTTGCTTCAAGCTGTTTCGAGATAGATACCGTGGAGGTCGATGTCTTTAATAATACCGTACATATGTTTGTGGATGGTGAAGATGCAGCACTTCTTATTGGAAAAGAGGGATACCGATATAACGCCCTCTCCTATATGCTTTTTAACTGGATAAATACACAGTATAACCTCTATATCAAGCTAGAGATTGCTGAGTTTATTCAGACACAAGAGGAGATGATTGAGAACTATCTTAAACCTATTATTGAACATATAAATGTCAAAGGTAGAGGAAAAACAAAACCTTTGGATGGTATTTTGGTACAGATAGCCCTAGAGCAACTTCGTGCAACTTTCCCTAATAAATATGTGGCAATCAAAACAGGTAAAGATGGTAACAAATTTATTATTATAAATAATTTTAATAATAAAAGAGATGTCTAAAACTATCTCTGCCATTGCCACAGCCAATGGCATATCTTCTATCTCTATCATTCGACTAAGTGGAGAAAGATCACTTGGCATTGCTAAAAAAATTACCAAAAGAGCCTCTCTTGATGTGAGAGTTGCTCATCTTAGCTCTCTTTATAATCATGAAGATGAACTCATCGACCAAGCTATTGTCCTCTATTTTGAAAATCCAAAAAGTTTTACAGGTGAAGATATTGTTGAGTTTCAATGTCATGGTGGGCAGATAGTAGCCCAAGAGATACTGGAAACGACTCTTGCCTATGGAGCTACCTTGGCTGAACCTGGTGAGTTCTCAAAAAGAGCCTTTTTAAATGGAAA
The DNA here is from genome assembly GCA_027076905.1 of Campylobacteraceae bacterium. Taxonomy (GTDB): domain Bacteria; phylum Campylobacterota; class Campylobacteria; order Campylobacterales; family Sulfurovaceae; genus UBA1140. The sequence goes on from JALTGP010000160.1 coordinate 7,682, forward strand.
AATAGATTTAACCAAAGCAGAGGCAATAGCCAAACTTATCGAAGCAAAGAGTGTGGATGCGGCTAAGATTCTGGCTAAACAGCTCAAAGGTGACTTAAAAGAGTTTATAGATGTTAGTCGAGATGCGATGCTTAAAGTCACCGCCTATTCAGAAGTAATGATTGATTATGCCGAGGAGGATATTCCTGAGGATATCTTGGCAAATATCATAAACCAACTTGATAGCCTAATAGAGCAGATAGAGAAGATAGTAGACTCAAGTCATCGACGAAAAGGGCTTATTGAGGGGTTTAGGGTTGCCATTATAGGCAAACCAAATGTGGGGAAAAGCTCTCTACTTAATGGGCTTTTAAGTTATGAGAGAGCGATTGTAAGTGAGATTGCAGGAACGACTCGGGACACCATTGAGGAGCAGGTGCGTATTGGAACACATATTATTCGACTTATTGACACCGCAGGGATTCGTGAAGCCCAAGATGTAGTGGAGAAGATAGGGGTAGAACGCTCTTTGGAGTCAATAGCCGAGGCAGATGTGATTATTGCACTGTTTGATATAAGCCGACCTTTTGATGATGAGGATGGTAAAATTTGTGAGCTTTTAGAGTTAAATAGAGATAAGATAATAATAGTTGTCAAAAATAAATCAGATTTAGAAGAGCAGTTTAGTAGTGATGTTTTGGATAAGTTTTTACCCATTATGGTAAGTGCTAAGTATGAATTTAAAGCACTGACCAATAAGCTAGAGAGTATTTTTACTGAGATTGGCTCTGATGAGGAGTTGATGCTTATCTCGACGCGACAGATAGATGCTGTCTTGAAAACAAAAGAGGCTATTTTAGAAGCAAAAGAGCCTCTGCTAAAAGGAGAACTGGAGTTCTTTTCTTATCATCTTCAAGATGCAATTACTGCACTTGGTTCTATCTCTAAGCCGTATGATTCTGAGGAGATATTGGATAAAATGTTTGGAGAGTTTTGTTTGGGTAAATAACTTGCTATAATATCTTTTGAGTATATTCTAAAGAAAGGAAAAATTATGTTTTTAAAAAAACAGATTCAACACTCACTCATCGCAATAAGTGGGATAGCCCTCATAGGTTGTTCTTCTCCTCAAACGATTACCATTAAGCCAAACTCTCAACGACCCATTATAGCAGGAGCTAGAACTATTCCTTATCAACAATCGCCTATTATACAAGGGGACAGAAGACCTATTTATCGCGAAGAGATAGAGACAAGGGTGGAGATACCAAAAGATATTATTCCACCTCGAAGGGGACCCAAAAAAGAGCCTAAAAGAAAGGAACCTACTGTTATTGTCCCACGAAATAATCCAGTATTGGATATCAAAACAGCCTCTAGTGACAATAATGGTCCAATAGTAAAAGATGTTGATAGATTAAATGGTGAGAAGATGGAGCGTATGCCATTTCCATTTGATGAGTATCGAAGCCTAAAAAAAATAGGAAGAAGTACTGTTTCGGGAAAAGTAGCGATTATCAATACAATGTCAGAGAAAGAGGTGTTGGGAAAAAATCTTAAACTATATCTAAATCCTGTCACTACCTATTCATCACAGTGGTACAATGAGAGTTATCTTAGTGGATATAAGATGTCAAAAGTGGATAAGAGACTTTATAACTATCTAAAATTTTCTACCTCTAATGATAATGGTAAATTTGACTTTTTTGGTGTTGCTAAAGGAAAATACTATCTTATTGGAAGCATGATGTGTGGCGAGGAGTGTGGACTTGGCTCTCGTGAAAAAATTAGATTGGTAAAAGAGGTTTATGTGGGGTCAGGTGTTACAAAAGTAGATTTGATAAAGCGTGTGCCGTAAGTGAACAAAAATGTTCCCATATTAAAGATGGGAACAAACAAGAGTGTTAAGGAATCTTCAAAGAATAAATTTACCCATTTTACTTGTTTTTTTATTCCTATTTGAACAAAATTTTTCTCGCAATCCTCGCATATAATCACTATACTCCTCATGAGATAATCCAATTTGTTCTTTTACAATTCCTAATCTCTAGTTAACTGCTACTTCAACTGCAGTACCTTCCCAGATACCATGTTTTGTACAGTAACCATGTGCTACTAATTTGAGTTTTTTCCCTGTAGGAATAATTGTAAATGTAGTGGTGTTGTGGGCTTTAATACTACCAAGTGTTCCTGGAACATAATTAACTTGTGCAAGTTTAGTATCACCGTTAAAAAGGGTAATAGACTCAATGTAGTGGTCAAAATCATCTGGGTGAGTATACTCGTTACCCATTTTTACAGTTACCTCAAATGGCTCACCAGCAGTCGCTGTATCTGCACAGTGAATAAATGGAGAGTGTCTGTCGATAAGATCTTTTTTTGCTTCTCTATCTACTTCTGAGATATCTACGTATTTGTTAATTTTTGGCATTTTATTTCCTTTTGTTTTATATTATAAATGGATTATAGCAGAATATTTTTTAAATAGGACTATATCTATCCTATTTAATTTTTTCTTTTATGTTTTGTGTGAACCTCACTCATTATAAAAAATGTAGCTAGAAGTTCTAGCTACCTTAAAGATATTTTTGCTAAGAGAGCATTTATTCTTAATAAAACGGTCACAAATTTTATCAAAAAAGGTACTATAGATATCTTCATTGTTTAATATCTTCTTCTAACTCTTTTTCCCAATGATTAAGTATCTTTTTATCCTCTTTGGAGAGCTTTGCCTCTGGGTGCAACCACAAATAATCAGGTAGAGGCATACGAATACGAAGTGAAGCTGATAGCTCTTTTATCACTTTTTGTTTTTTGGTTGTGTCATAACTTTTCCATATAGAGAAATTGACAACTTTTCGACCATTTTTGACATGAGTCTTTGTGTACCAAGAGGCAGGAGCTATTTTGGCATACCAAGGGTAGATAATAGAGTTGGAGTGACAGTCATAACAGGAGCGTTTTAGTATCTCCATAATCTCTTTGGAGGTCTCAATCTCTTGGTTTGATGTAGATGTCAGAGTTGCAGGGACATCCATTTGGATAAATTGAATGGCAATAGATGGTATTAAAATCCATAAAATAAGTTTTTTCATCTTGCTAGTATACTTATTTTTTATAAATTTAT
>JALTGP010000161.1 GCA_027076905.1 Campylobacteraceae bacterium
TTTTTCGTCTCAAAAGCAGACGCATTAAAAGTACGTTGGCGTTTAGCCAATCGTGCTGTATTGATTACAATCTTTTCCATCATCTCCTCTTTGCTATAAATCCCATCAAAAAAATCAAGAACCTCTCGTATCCCTATCGCTTTCATACAGTTTGGAGCTTTGGTATAGGTTTTTTCAAGATAAGCAATCTCATCAATAAGCCCTTGCTCTATCATCTTCTTTGTTCTGATTTTGATTCGTTCTCTTAATACATCACGCTCTATATTTATCTCATATATAGGCAGAGGCTCTACAATAGTAGGTTGTGGAGGATTGGCTTTAAAATATTCAGTAGGGGTTAACCCTGTTTGAAAATAGAGATTTAACATCTTCTCGATACGATACCTATCTGTAGTTTCTATTTTTTGCATATAGATTTTATCTTTTTGGTAGAGTAGATGATGTGCCTCTTTGGGGTTGTGTAGTAGCTCACAACTCTTTTGATAACTCTCTTTTGATATCGTAGGCATAGGGCTAATCCCCTCCATCAAACTTTTAAGATAAAAACTCGTTCCCCCTACAATCACAAGCCCTTTTCCCTCCTGTTGTGAAGCCTCTTTTGCCTCATGATATAGCTTGATAAAAGTGGTTACATCAAAAGCCTCATTGGGATAGATAACATCTATTCCAAAATGTTTAATCCCCTCTCGCTCCTCTATAGTGGGCTTAGCAGAGACGATATCTATCTCTTTATAGATGGCTAGAGAGTCCAAAGAGAGGATATTGGCACTATTTTTTTTTGCATACTCAATGGCTAAAGCAGTTTTTCCTGACGCTGTAGAGCCGATAATGGCTATCTGTTGAAAATCTTTCATGGCAAAATAATAGCATAAAATTTTCGTAATTAGGAAATTGAATTTAAAAAACATATATGTTTCATTAAATTTGAAATATTTCAATTTACGATATTTAGGGTAGCCACAAGGGCGTACCCCTACAAAATCATATCCAAAAACCAGAGGTGAAAAAAGATATTAAATTATCATTTTACAAGATGTTTAATCAAAAGTCAAAAATCACTGTCCCCTTACACACCTAACATAA
>JALTGP010000162.1 GCA_027076905.1 Campylobacteraceae bacterium
CTTAGGAATCTACCAAAAACAAATTTACCCACCTAACGGCTTAATAGTCACATCCCATTGAGGTAATAAACTAGAGCGAATAATCCTATTCTCATAAGGTTTCATCTCCTTATGCGTAAGTGTAACTCCATTTTCATATACCTTTTGACAAAGATGAACAATAGGCTTTATTCCTTTCCAAGTCATGGTTTTAGCCCATTCAACTGCCTTATTTATTGAATCTAAAATTTCCCCATTCCAATGCTCCTCTAATCTTCCCCAACATCTCTCAATAGCATTATATTTACTGTGATATGGAGGATAGTAAACCAAACGAATTCTGATATTATATTTATCAGCAAATTCAGTCATCCTTTTTATAAATTGAGTCCGTCTTCCTGAACTATTTGGACCATTGTCTAAATTGATAACAAGCTCTTCAATACCTATATTATGAGCTAAGTTCTCTTTCCACCAACTCTCTATACAGTCAGCTATAAAATCACTGGTCTCAAGTGAAGTGCCAAAAAAAAAGTTAAAAAACTTGTTAAAACATTCAAAATACCATAAGGAACTAATTTTGCTTCTGGATTCATATCATGGTCTTCTGCTTTCTTAGGCTCTATATCTCGGGACTTACCACCTCTTGAAAAGTCACCTATATTGAGTTTTGCTTTTGCATCAATAGAGATTCTCAATGATTTAGGGTTATTATCAGATTCTTTATTGACTCTCCATACATTTTCAAATATCTCATCAACCTCTTTGATTTTTTTTGCTGGTTTTGCTTTCAACACTCTCTTTAAATTGTATCCCAATCGATTTAAAATATTTCCTATTGTATTTTCACAAGGAAGCTCCTCGTCACTGTACCCTTTATCTTTAATCAATGCCTCTCGCATTGCTTTTGCTGTTATTCTTGTGTAGGTTAGACTCCCACTTTTCATTGATGGGTCGGCTTGGGTTTGAGGGTCTGCTAATGAGCGTACATCTTCACTTAATTTCTCTATTTTATCTTCTGTTCGTTTTCTGCCTGTATCTTTATATCTATTGATACACCTAATCCCTGTCTCAATCTCTTTTATTCCCACTTTCAATGCTTCT
>JALTGP010000163.1 GCA_027076905.1 Campylobacteraceae bacterium
TCTTCTTGACTTTGGGGTTACTTCTAGTAGTAAATCTAAGTTTTTTTTAGTAACATATTGACACCTTTGATGGTATTTTTTCACTCAACAAATTGGCTTTGTTGGGTGATACTTCTGTTTTACTCTATTTTTCTTAAATTTTTCTTGAATTGATTTTGGGTGGAACTGTATAGCTGTTGTGAAGGATGCCCCTCTTCTATTGTAGACTTTAAGATTTTCTGATAAAAATTTGCTATACTATTAAAAAAAGGATATTTTTGCTCCGATTTATACCTCTAATTATTTTGACATTAACACTGAGCTTTTCCAAAGATAACTCCCTAATCAAGGAGAGTTCACCCTATCTTTTGCGACACGCACACAACCCTGTAAACTGGTATGCATGGAATAAAACTACTTTGCAACTGGCAAAAAAAGAGAAAAAACCTATTCTTTTATCTATTGGTTACAGTACCTGTCACTGGTGTCATGTGATGGAAGAGGAGAGTTTTGAGCATCAAGATGTAGCAGATATACTCAATAGATATTTTATCTCTATAAAAGTAGACAAAGAGGAGTTCCCCAATATAGACAAAAAGTATCAAAATCTCTTTCGAGCCTATAAGGGCAAACGAGGTGGTTGGCCTCTCTCTGTTTTTTTAACCTCAACGCTTGAACCATTTTTTATCACTACCTATATGCCCAGAGGTGCTTATGGTGGTATGGAAAACATCACCACATTGACCACACGATTGGGAAAACTCTATAAAGATAAAGAAAAACTAAAAGCAGAACTTGAAAAGTTTAAAGAGGCAAAACATCAAATGGATTCACCTCCTCTCCCATCTGCTAAAAAGTTAGAGTTTAACTCCATTATAAAAAGTAGTAAGGAGAGAGTATCGGCAGAGTATGACATAGAAAATAGTGGATTTTCCACGGCAAACACCAAATTTCCTGAAGCTTCAAAGATAGAGTTACTTCTCAAAATATATCATATCAATGGGGATAAAAATGCACTAAAAATGGCAAAAGATACACTGGTAACGATGTCAAAACGGGGAATTTATGACCAGATAGAGGGGGGATTTTTTCGCTACTCCAATAAATCATGGACAATTCCCCACTTTCAAAAGCTCCTCTATGTCAATGCACAACTAATACCCCAATACCTAGAGATGTATAACATTACAAAAAATATCTACTTTTTTAATATTGCCAAAGCAACAGTAGATGAGATGGAGAGGCACTACCAAGAGGAGGGACACTACTACTCTGCAAGTGATAGTGTAGGAAAAGAGGGGATAGAGGGATTATATTTTGCCTATCTCTATGATGAACTTTTGGAAGGTTTGCAAAAAAAAGAACACTTTGGCAAAGAGGAGGTAGAGGAGATATTGGAGTACCTAACCATTGAGGAACTAGGTAATCTTGATGGAGAACTTTCACATGTGAATATCTCTGATGAACTCTCCACTCCCAAGCGAATATCCGAGGTGAATAACTATCTAAAAAAGCTTCGTAAAACCCGAAATTTCCCATTCTTAGACAAAAAAATAATCACTTCATGGAATGCGATGATGGTAAAATCTCTCTATATGATTTCACAGTATGATAGCAGTTATTTAACCATTGCAAACAAGAGATTAGGGCGTTTAATAAAACTCATGTGGGATGGTAAAAATCTATATCATCAGACCCTTTTAGATAAAAAACCCACACAAAAAGGACAGCTAGAGGATTACGCTTATCTGGTGGATACACTCCTTACTGCTCATCAGGTTACACTTGATAAAAAATACATCAAAAAAGCCTCTCTACTTGCACACCAAGCCAAAGATCTCTTTAATGACAAAGGAGATTGGTATATGAGCCAAACTCTCCCTAAGGTCAAAGCAGATTTTGACGATAAGTACTACAGTTCACCTTTGGCTATTTTACTCAACGCATTTTTAACCCTTGCCAATATCCACGATGATTTGGATTTGGGTGAGGAGAGCAGAAGAGTACTAAAACTCTATGGACAACTGCTAGAGAAAAAGCCCCAAGAGAGTAGCACCCTAGTTATCTTGGCTCTACGAGAAAAAGGAGGGATCGTCACCCTCAAAGGCTCAAAAAAAGAGCTAGAGGCTCATCAAAAAGAGTTTCAAGAGATAGACCATCCCTTTTTACTGCAAAAGATTCATCCCTATGAGGGTTATGTGGCATGTAAACTGGGTATCTGTTTTGCCACATCAAAAAATTTTGAGGGAATTAAACGTTTGATAGAGAGAGAAAAGCATGAGATGGGAGTAAAAAAAGTTATTAAGAGGTGGGGGAAATAATTTCCCTCTAATTTTTTTGCTCTACCCCTATAGATAATTGTTAACATCGCATTATCAGAAGCACTCACCTCTGTTGTCTATGATATGCTACAACAACATAATCTTAGTTACTTTTACAAATTATTTCACACACATCACTGACTCAATATCCATTTTATTAGAATACCCATTAGCTTCTCCAACACTATGGAAATCTATAATCCATGCAGAAATATGAGTATTGGATGAAGTATAAGAAGACCAATATCGACTAGAGTTGAATCCTTGTTCTTTATAACAAGTTTGAAAAAATTTATCGCAATTTTTCATAACTGATTTTAAATTAGATTGAGTTGGTAATTTATATCCACTCATATTACAAATTATATTTGCATTTTCCCAATTCGCAGTACACTCATTATTGCTACTATTATAATCAATATATGTTCCACCATTATTTTCACAACTGCTCTGTGAAGGCTTTACCCATTTTTTATATTTACTAGATTGTTCAGTCACTTCATCTGAAACAGTAATAAGACTCCATACTTTTAAAATTGTATTGTTATGTTTATCTACGAGACTATAATATATTACATACTTTCCAATTTTGTCTTTATTGTTCAAAAAATCACTCGCGTCAATATAAATTGTTTCGCCATCAAATCCCATACCATCTATCAAATAATCAAAATCTCCATCAGATTTTACTTCATAATCATTTTCATAATCATAATATTCTCCTATACCAATGGTTATATTTCCATTATTTTTAAGAGCCAAATAGAGATTTTCTTTAGAATCTTTGACCTTGAAATCCAATTTAGTTGGGGTGGATGTTGGCATGGCAGTTGGTATAGTAATTGGTAAATCTATCACACTTTCATTATCGTCAATAGCAGAATTTTCTAAAATACCACGTTCAGAAAGAAGCGTTTGAATCTCTGTGGGATTTTGAACCTCATCAGCACCAATGGATTCCTCTTTTAATGTATCATTAATTTGAGTTAAAGTTTTATTGTTATCTATACCATTTATTCCAATATTCTGATAATCTTTAATTTGAGGCTTAGTTGTGTTTCCATCTGTACGTGCATACTCTTTAATTGTTGACATGGAATTAGCATATTTACTTGATTCTTTTGTTTCTGCCGTACCACATGATGTTAATATCGAAAATGATATTATCACCATCATTATACTTTTATAATAATTTTTCATATTTTTAACTCCTAATATATTTGTTTTATAAGTATATCATAAGTTAGTATAAAAAATTAATATAAAATTAAGAGTTATTGAATACAAAAAACTTCATAAAAACAAAAGAGCTAAAAGTATAAACAATAGCTGAAAAAAATTGAGCCAAATATGGG
>JALTGP010000164.1 GCA_027076905.1 Campylobacteraceae bacterium
CCCAAAATGAAAAGCAATTAGCTCAATATATGCTAATGAATAGTCTAAAATTAGGCGAAATACATTTGACTAATACTTCTATTTCTATTGTTGAGAGAAATAGTAAGATTAAGTCTCCCATGCGAGTAGGGGGTTTTGTCTGTAGCAATAAAAAAGACGATAAGAATCCAAAGAAAAAAGTTTATCTTGAACCTAAAAGTGAAAGATTTCAAAATAATATTATTCAAAATACCCTAGATAAATATGAAGTATTATTTAAAAAACCTTATAAGGGGAAACTTAAAATTAAACTTATAGAGCAGAAACCAAAAGAGAAAGTTTTTCATTATAACAGAGGCATAATGATTGCTTGGTACGCAGTTTATGAAATAGAAGCCAACAGTGATATGTTAGAGATGATTTTAGATACTGGTATGGGGGCTAAGTGTATGCAGGGGTTGGGGTTTTTGGAGGTGGTAAAGCCTAAAGTTAAAAGAGAGGAGAAAATAAATGGGTGACATCATAAAAACACTCTCAACCATAGGCACACATTACCTAGAAGATGAGAAGAGGGTAAAAAACAAAGCGTATGAATATACAAAAATCAAAGTCTATCTCTGTGATATAGAGACCAAACAGATAGAGCCTTACACAACTATAAAAAATGAAGATTTGATTATTACCCGTTTTGGAGTAGGGGCAAACAGTGGTAATCTTTTTCCTAATATGTTTTTTGAGCCTAAAAATGTAAAAAAAGAGTTTGATAAGTTTGTAAGAGGAACACTAAAAGCCAATAAAAATCTGCTCTCTTATTTTAGTGAAGAAGAGATAAATGAGAATGAGATTTTAAAGGTTTTAAGCTCTATAGATGAGTCATTTTTTTCAGATGAGGATAAGATAGAAGAGATTCAATCTTTGAATAAATATGAGAAACAAAAAGGAGAAAAAGGAAAGTTTACTACCTATTTTTCTCTCTCTTATCAAGACAGACCTATTTCATACTATTTTAAAGATATTTATGAAAAACAGCTAAATAGTTTTAGTGAGGCTACAATGAGAGGGTATGATATTGTCTCTAATCAAGAGGGGATTGGAGGAGATG
>JALTGP010000165.1 GCA_027076905.1 Campylobacteraceae bacterium
TTTAAAAGAACGCAATAGTAAAATAGTCAAAGCCTATGAGCAAGGCTACTCTCAGCATATGATTGCTAAAGTGTTAGGAATATCACAACCTGCAGTGTATGGTGTGATAAAGAGGAGTAGGAAGTGACCCTTTTTTTCTTCTTTTTTCCTTTTTTATTATTACACTTTTCTGTTAAATATTAAGAGTAGTCAGTATATAATGTTTCTCATATACATTTAGCTTAATATTTAATACAAAAATATAGAGTAAAATAATTGGACAAAACCATGAAAAACAATATCAAAAAATCTATCAAATATCTTTTACTCTTTGCATTGATGGGAACACTATTTATTATCTATATACTACCCTCAATTCCTGACCCTACCTTTAAGAGGGTGGTAGGTTTTTATGGAGAGATTTATATCTCTACGATATTTGGCTCATTCTCAGTATGGTGGACATTGCCCAATGTAAGTATGATATTTAAAATACTAAGTACGATTCTTAGTTTTTTCTGTTTAGCAATATGGGGCTATATGATAAAAAAAGATACCTATCCATTTTGGAAACTTACAATACCTATTGCTATTTGGGTACTAATGGGTCTGTTTGTTTTATTTGTAGGGATTATTGCTAGTATTTAAAACTTCTTATCCTCAGGCTCACACCAAGCAAATGAACCTCCACACCTAAACAACATACTGTGAAATCCACTAGGACATAAGGCTTTGCCATTTTTATCTATATCTGCTTTTTTATAATTATGTTTTCTCATCTTCTCTACAGTTTCAAGACAACAGATAAACATATTCTCTTTCATATCATCTGTGATAAATTTAGAGCTATTTTCTAAACTTTTTTGATGACACTCGCCTCGTAAGACATCATACATAAGTACCTACCCAAAATTAATTTCAAAAATATTGAAAATGATGGCTTTAGCCTCGCCTTATTCGGGACTAAAGTCTCCGATTCCGAATGAATATAATATTGGTCAAGTACTTAGTAGGTTCTTTTCGCTCTACTACTTCTTCATGAGGTGTTGTTTCATCATAAAAACATTTGTCTTTGGTGCAACAACCACTAGGAATACCATATGTAATAGGGAAACCTGCTTTGGCACACTCATCATAGGAGTTAACTCCCAATGATTTTATAGTGCTACAGTTGGTTATGGTTAATAAAATTAGTAGCAAAATAGTTTTTTTATAAGTTTTCATAATTTTCCTTTAAATTGAATTTTCTTCACAAACATTTAAATCATAACCACACCTTTTACACTTAGTCGTAAACATTGCTCTTAAACGATGCAATCCATGCCAATCCATACAGTTCTCTGTTCCACAGCCTATCTTTTGCTCACATTTAGGACAAATAATCAAGTTGGGAAGTACTGTAAATAGAGGAAATAGCAATAATATTGCAAAAAACATTAAAGGAAATAAAAATTTGCTAGTTTCCAATTGATTCATGTTTAGAAAAATAATAAGCATTAAAAGAGGTGCTAGAAGTGCTAAAAGCACATACTTTTTATAGGGGCTAAAACACTTCATCACCCACCAACCTTAGGCAACGCAACATCAGAAATAACCTCAAAATTATTTGTATTTAATTTCAAAGAATGAGCTATTCCATCTCTCTGATAAATCAAGCTCAAAGTCTCTTTATTCATCATTTTCATACTAATAATTCTTTCTATATCTTCAATAAGTACTTTATAGTTTTTTCCTAAAATATCTGAAATAGCAAAGCTTAAATGGTCTGATTCGGTTATGATTTTATCTCCATTTGAATCTTTGTTAATGAGCTTATAGTAAATAAATGTTGGTTTAGGTTTTTCTTTCTTTATACTTTCACCAATATAATAAGGTAGTCCTTCTCCAAGCATAGTAAGCTCTGAACCATATCCTAAAATAAGCTGATTATTTGTTGGGAAAAGCCAAGAAGAAGTACCTTCTTTTATGTTAACAAAAAGAATGTTTTTAGCACTTTCGTTATAATACCTCTCTACATTACTTGTTGTGGCATAATAACTTTGATTTATATTTTTAACTTTATTGTATTGTGAATACAGAGAAAGAACTGTATAGTCTGAATGGGCATCCATATAAGGGTTAGCTCTCAAAACCCATTTCTCTACTTTTTGAGGGTCTTCTGCTAAACTCGAAATAGGTTCTCGTTTATTCATACTATGTCTATCTAATCTTTCGACCTCACTTCTTATAAAGCTATATAATCCAGCCAATAGCATAAGAAGTAACCCTATAGCGACGATACGCCATATCCATTTAAAAAATCTATTTTGTTCCATCTGTTTTTCCTTTTTTCAAGTTAATAGAATTCACAATCTCAAAGGCTTTTTCTTTAGAAAAATCACCTGTTATCTGAACTGTTTCTCCTGTAATCTGTTGTGCAATTACAGGAGCTGAATAGACTTTAGAATTGAAAACTATAGCAATTCTATTTCCCACATTTTTAGCTGTAAAATCAGAAAATATTTTTGCTCCCTCTTTAGAAAGTTGAAGATTAATCAAATATTTATCTCCACCATGTGGAAACTCATTTAGAGAAGCTTCTGCATTGACAATCATAGAATTATCTAAAATAGATTTAGCCTTTACAAGATACTTTATATTTTCATCACGCTTATCCGTTAAAATAATGTCACCAAATGCCTCTGCATCTTTTTGGCTCATCCCTTTTACATTCATAGCTCTCTCTTCATCTACTGCTAGAAGTGAGAAAGTGTATTCTTTGGTTACAGAACTGCTTTCAATCGGCTTTTTATCTTCTGCCTTACTTGTAGAACTACAACCTAAAAAAGCTATAGAGCTTATAAGAAATACTAAACTATTTAAAAATAACTTTTTCATTACTGCCCAACCTTTGGTAACATCTCATTGCTAAGTACAGTAAACCCTTTAAAATGAAGACTCAAAGAGTACCCTACTCCTGCTTTTTGATAGACAATAGTCAGCATGTCTTCACCTACTTCTTTAATAGTAATAACACGACTAATATCCTTAACTATCACTTTATAGTATTTTCCTTCCGTATCAGAGAGTGCTAAACTTTTACTGTCTTGTGCTGTTATTTTTCCATCACCATTGGTATCTCTGTCTATTATTTTGTAGAAGATAACTTTTGATTCTGATTTTTTATTGTTCATCATAAATGGAGAATAATCAGTACGAGGAAAACTAAAATACTCCTCAATCAACTGAGAATTTTTAGAGAACAACCATGACGATTTATTGCTTTGTTTATCAATAAACAGAATATTTTTCGCAGTTCGATAAGGGTAAGAAGCTACAGCACTATATACGAGTGGAGCTTTATCCACTTCTCTGTTTTTAGAAACAAGAGCCAAAATCACATGAGTAGGACTAGCTATTCCATGAGTATCTTCTAACATCCATTTTTCAATCCCTTTTGGGTCATTGGCAACTGAAATTATGCTTTCTTGTGGTGGCATACCTTGATAACCTGTACATCCATTGATAGCAAAAAGTAACCCCATAGACCCTATTTGCCCTATTAATTTTCCAAATCTAACTCTTTTCATTTTTTTCCTTTTTTGTTCTACCTCAATAATTTAATACTAAAAAATCCGACAACGATTACCCATACGCTCACTAAACTCTTTTGGG
>JALTGP010000166.1 GCA_027076905.1 Campylobacteraceae bacterium
GATATGAATCGAGAGTTTGAATACATTGCTCTTGGGTTAGACTTAGATAAAGAGAGTTTAGAACAAGCCAAAGAGAACACGCTTTTTATAGTACATCATCCTCTTATTTTTTCAGGATTAAAACAGTTGGATTTTTCTGTCTATCCTGCTAACTTATTAGAGATAATGGTTAAAAAGAATCTTTCTTTGATTGCCATGCACACTAATTTTGATAAAACACATCTAAATAGTTATGTATTTGAAAAGGTTTTAGGCTTTAAAAAAGAGTTTCAAAATGATTTTATCTGTAGAACAACAGGCTCTTGGTCAAAAGATGAATTGATTAAACTTTTGAAAGAGAGACTTGGTCTGGAAACGTTACGAGTTGTATCGCCTAAGAGTCGAATAACGTCGATTGCTTTAACGACAGGAGCAGGGGCTTCATTGATGGATGAAGTGGATGCTGACTGTTTTTTGACAGGAGATATAAAATATCATGATGCAACCAAAGCAATGAGCCAAAATTTGATGATGGTGGATATTGGACATTATGAGAGTGAACAGTTTTTTGTGGATGTGATGATGAAGGAATTAAAAAATTTAGGAATTTTGGGTATAATTTCACAATCACAAAACCCATTTGAAATATCATAGTATGATTGCTTTCAAATAGGTACTACTAAAAATGCTTTAAACCCCCAAAGGATAGAGATTGAATACACATTTACATGAATTGGTTGAACTGTCAGCCTTGGATAAGTCTATAGATGATTTTACACCACTTATTGAACAAGCTCAAAAAAAACTTGCTAGAAAAGTAACAAAAAGAGATGAAGTCTCTGAAAAAATTAAGACAATTACTGGTCAAATTGAAGATGCTATTAGCAAGATAGCTTCGTATGAAGAGCAGATTAAAGTACAAAATAAGCAGATGAATCAAGGTGTATCCAAGATGGACGCTGTGAAAAATGAGAAAGAATTACAAGCCCTTCAAGTGGAGGAGGAGTTGGCAAAAGAGAGAGTTATCTTTGCCAATGAAGAGATAGAGAGACAAAATTCTGTTCTTGAAGTACGAGAAAAAGAGCTTACAGATGCCAATGAAGAGTTTGAAAAAATTAATACAGAGACAGAAAAAGTTGCGGTAGAGGTTAATGAAAAGTTGGCTTCTATTGATAGCAATAAGGGAAAGCTGTTTGGAGAGCGTGAGACCAAAATCATTGCCATTGACCAAAAGATTCTTGCCTTTTATGAAAAGATTCGTGTTTGGGCTAGAAATACAGCAGTTGTTCCTGTTCGAAGACAGGCGTGTTTTGGTTGTTATATGAAACTAAATGATTCAGCATATGCAGAAGTGATTAAAGATGATGAGATTAAAACCTGTCCTAACTGTGGTAGAATTCTTCACCTTGAAGCACAAGAGAGTGAAGCATCATAATTGACGCTATTAAGTGGGTTTAAAATTTATATTGAACCCATTTTTTATTGTTTTAAATTTTTATTGTTTTAAATAAGGTAGTTTCATCAATGTTAAAATCACCATTTTTTTTTACTTTTTACTCTTTTATTGTGGGGCTTGTCTACTTGGTCTCTCTACCAATTGTATTTTTTCTTTCAAAACGAAAATCAAAATATAGAGATTCACTACCTGCAAGATTTTTTTTAAAAAATAATAAAGCATTAGCAAAAGATGGAATATGGTTTCACTCTTGTAGTTTTGGTGAGGCTAGGGCGACCTATCCCCTTTTGGATATTTTACCCAATGAACTGCTAAGATTGACAACTACTACGCAGACAGGGTATGAAGCAATTGTCTCCAAACAGCCTAAACAGAGTCGCTATCTCCCATTTGAACCTCTTCTTTTTTTTTGGTTACAACCTCAAAAAGTTTTGGTAGTAATGGAGGCAGAGTTTTGGTATCTTCTTTTTGCCATTGCACAAAAGAGGGGTGCTAAAACGCTACTAATTAATGCTAGGATGAGTGATCGTTCTTTTCATAAATACAAAAGAATGTCATGGTTTTATAAAAAAGTATTTAAACACATTGATGAGGTATATGCTCAGAGTAAACTCGATAAAGAGAGACTAGAGCTACTTGGAGCTACCAATGTTCGTGTTATTGGTAACATTAAATTGGCAAATATTCCAAAAGCAAATAAAAAGCTTTCAAAACCTAAAGCCCTTTTGATTTGTGGGGCGAGTACACATGAGGGAGAAGAGGCATTGATTTTGGATGCTTTTTACCAGTTCAAACAGGAGAATCCAGAGGCAAAACTGGCACTTGTTCCAAGACATCCTGACCGTTTTAAAAAAGTAGAAATGATAATAGATGAGTTTAGTAAGAAGTACTATTATAGTACGCATAAATACTCTGAAAATGAGGCATTTAATTCTGATATTGTACTCGTAGATATACTTGGAGAGTTAATAAATATCTATGCAGTTTCTGATATTGTAATATTGGGAGGAGCATTTGGTAAGATTGGTGGACACAATGCTGCTGAAGCGGCACAGTATGGGTGTAAAATTATCTCAGGAGTACACTACTTTAACCAACGGGATATTTTTAATATGATAGAGGGAATCGCGATTGTAACCGAAGCAAGTCTTGCACGAAGATTGCAACAACACGCACAGCTGATGCCTACAAAGATAATACAAAGAACAGAGATACAACCGATAGTTGACTCTATCACAAGGGAGATATAATGGAAAAATCATACAAACTACTTGCCCAACAAGAGGGAATTTCAAACAAAAAAGCCAAAGAGCTTATTGATAGAGGATTGGTTTATGTGACTGATAAAAAGGTCAAAATTGCCAGAGCACAGATGCCTGATGGGACACGATTTAGAGTGGAGGATGTAGAGAAGACAAAAATTATCTATCAAGACGAGAATATCTTGGCAATTAATAAACCTGCTCTTTTAGACTCTTATGAGTTACAAGATGCTATTGAGGAGGAAGAGACGGTGCTTATCCATCGTCTTGACCGTGATACCTCAGGGGTATTGATTTTGGCACGAAATGAGAAATTTTTAGAAGATGCCATTGAAGCATTTAAACAGAGAAAAGTAAAAAAACGCTATATCGCATGGGTTGAGGGTGTTTTCTATGAAGAGGTGAAAATAGATGCTCCTATTGTGACACATAAGCAAGGGGGAAAAGCCTTTTCAGAGATAAATGAAGAGCGTGGAAGACCTGCCATAACAGTTGTAAAACCACTAGAGATTCAAGGTAAAAAATCAAAAGTAGAGATAGAGATTATGACAGGGAGAACCCACCAAATTCGTCTGCATCTCTCCTCTATTGGTCATCCTATTGTGGGGGATGAGCGTTATGGTTCGGTTACACGTTCCAAAAGAATTTTGCTCCACGCTAAAGCGTTATCTCTATTGGGATATGCGTTTGAGGCAAAAGAGCCAAAAGATATCCAAAAATATAAATAGGAGAAGCAGATGCAAGGAGTATTACCCGAGGATAATATCCTCTACTACGTCGCGTATGGAGTTATATTGGTTATTTTCTATTTTGTTTTGAAGTCACCTAAAAAGCGTGATGATAATGATGATAATAAGAATAGATAATTAAGTCCATTTTGCTATAATCCTTAGAATAAAAATAGTGAAAATAATAAAATTCAAAAAATAAAAGAGAAAAGATATGTTTGATACACTAACCAATAGCTTTAAAGGTGCGATAGATAAAATTCGTTTTTATGATGATGATAAGGCACTTAAAAAAGCACTTATTGAACTAAAAAAATCTCTGCTCAAAGCAGACGTACACCACAAAGTGGTTAAAGAGCTTCTTGCCAATGTAGAAAAAGAGGTAAAAGCCAATGGTGTTGGTAAAGAGAACTTCTTAAAAGCATTACAGAATGATTTGACACGTATTTTGACAGCAGAGGGAAATCAAGGGTTTGTATTTGCCTCTAAGCCTCCAACAGTTGTACTTATGATTGGTCTTCAAGGGTCGGGTAAAACAACCACCACAGGTAAACTGGCTCACTTTTTAACCGAACATAAAAAGAAAAAAGTAATGATAGTCGCAGCGGATTTACAGCGTCTCGCAGCGGTGGAACAACTTCGTCAGATTACAGCTGATATGGATGTGACCTTGATGGCTGACGAGGATAGTACTCCTCAAAAGATTATCAAAGAGGCGTTGAAAAAAGCAGAAAAAGAGCTTTATGATGTGGTGTTAATAGATACGGCAGGTCGTTTGGCAATTGATGATGAGCTTATGGATGAACTGGCGACCGTGAAAAAAATAGCCAATCCTGATGAGCTTTTCTATGTGGCAGATGCGATGACAGGAATGGACGCAGTACGAACAGCACAGACTTTTAAAGATAAGATTGGGATTACAGGGGTAGTTCTCTCTAAATTTGATGGTGACTCAAAAGGTGGTGTGGCAATGGGTATCGCTCATCAAGTTGGTGTGCCTCTTCGTTTCATTGGAGCAGGTGAGAAGATGCCTGATTTGGAGCAGTTTATCCCTGATAGAATTGTTTCACGTCTTATGGGTGCAGGGGATTTGGAGTCTTTGGCAGAGAAAACGGCCAATATCATTGATGAGAAAAAAGCCAAGCAGTTGACCCAAAAGATTAAAAAAGGGAAGTTTAACTTCAATGACTTCTTGGAGCAGATGGAGTCGATGAAAAAGCTAGGAAGTATGAAATCTATTATGGGAATGATTCCAGGAATGGGTGGCATGGCAAAACAGATTGGTGATATGGATTTGGAAAACTCCAAAGAGCTAGGACAGATAAAAGCATTGATAAACTCAATGACCCCAAAAGAGCGTGAAAATCCAGAACTGCTAAATAACACAAGAAAAAGAAGATTAGCCTCTGGTGCAGGACTCTCTCAAATGCACGTTAATCGCGTCTTGAAGCAGTTTAAAAGTGCAGGAAAAATGGCAAAACAGCTCTCTGGAAAAGGGGGAATGAAGCAGATGCAAGAGATGATGAAACAAGCAAAAGGTGGAGGAATTCCTCGCTAGATTTATTCTTGTTAAAAAAAAGTTTTATCTAATGAAAAGTTAGATAAAATTTCATTTCAAAAGTGTTGATGAGTACTTTCTCATTAAGAGTAGTTGTCAGGACTTTTAGAAGTTGTCTTCAGCAGACAGCTCATGTGATTTATCACGTTTTGGACTAGTTATCCAGTTGCTGAAATAAAAGATAAAAAATCAAGGAAATAACATGACAACAATTAGACTTACAAGAATGGGTAGAAAAAAGATGCCATTTTACAGAATCGTAGTAACAGACAGCAGAAAAAGAAGAGATGGTGGTTGGATTGAATCAATTGGTCACTATAATCCAATGATTAAAGAAGATAATTTAACTGTTGATACAGAGAGATTAGACTACTGGGTTTCTGTTGGTGCTCAAATGAGTGACAGAGTTAAAAAAATTACAGGTAAATAATTATTATGGTTACCCAATTCGTCTCTGAATATACTAAACTTTTGGTAAGTCACCCTGAAGATATTGCAGTCTCTGTAAAAAATCTTGAAGAGAACTACGATGAGATTACCATTGTGGCTAACCCCGAAGATGTAGGTAAGCTTATCGGTAAAGAGGGACGA
The DNA here is from genome assembly GCA_027076905.1 of Campylobacteraceae bacterium. Classification (GTDB taxonomy): domain Bacteria; phylum Campylobacterota; class Campylobacteria; order Campylobacterales; family Sulfurovaceae; genus UBA1140. The sequence continues at coordinate 5,575 of JALTGP010000166.1, forward strand.
ATGATTAACTCTATAAAAACAGTCATCTCTGGTTGCAAAGCCAAAGGTGGATGTAACTATAGAGTTAATGTAGAAGCAAAAAAATAGTCTATGAATAAGCCTAAAAAGTTTTTTATAGCACAAGTGGGTAAAACCCACGGACTCCAAGGAGACCTCAAACTCCATATCCACACAGATTTCCCTGAACAATTTAAAGTAGGTTACAGTTTTGACACAAGCTTGGGAAGACTCGAAATTTTACGTATCAATCTCGATAGAGGCATTGTAACGTTTAAAGGTTACGAAGGAATCGACTATGCTAAAAAACTTACCAATACCAAGATATACGCAACCCTAGAAGAGACCAAAGAGAGATGTGAGCTAAAAGATGGTGAACATTTTTGGTTTGAGATAGAGGGGTGTAGCATCAGTGAAGATGGTGAAACTCTTGGTGTTATATCTGAGATGCAACGACTAGCAGATGTGAACTATATGTTTATAGAGACAGACAAGAATCTAATTGATGCAGGGTTTTCTACTACTTTTTTAGTACCTTATATAGATAGATATTTGCTTCGTACTGACATAGATGATAAAACTATTTTTACTCGTGATGCTAAAGAGATTTTAGAGGCTTCGTAAACTTATTATGAAACTAACTTACCTAACCCTCTTCCCCAATATCATAGAGGGCTATTTTACCGACTCTATTCTAAAACGAGCCATAGACAATAAGTTTATAGAGTTAGATTTTATCAATCCAAGAGACTATACTAATAATAAGCATGGTAAGGTGGACAAACCAATGGTTGGAGGTGGGGCAGGGATGTTGATGACTCCTCAACCACTTTTTGATGCTATTGATGCGATTAAAAAAACTTCTCCTAATGCTTATGTGATTGTGGCTACTCCTGTGGGAAAAGCATTTGTGCAAACTGATGCTAAGAGATTGGCTACAAAAGAGCATATTGTTTTTGTCTCTGGGCGTTATGAGGGTATTGATGAGCGATTTATTGAACATAGGGCTGATGAGCTTTTCTCTATAGGGGATTTTATCCTTACAGGGGGGGAGTTAGCTTCTATGGTGATGAGTGATGCGATAGCTCGAAATGTGGAGGGGGTACTTGGAAATAGTGAGTCTTTGAGTGTTGAGAGCTTTGAAGCGTCAAGTTTGGAAGCACCATCATTTACTAAACCAAATATTTATAGTGAAATTGGTGTCCCGTCAGAGCTATTAAAGGGAAATCACGGTAAAATCTCGGACTTAAAAAATGCTATGGCTAGATGTAAGACAAAATACTTTAGACCAGATATGCATAAACAGCTCTAAAAGGGCAATGAATTTTATAAAAGGTAAAAGATGAGAAATAAGTACATTGAGAGTTTTGAACAAGCACAACTAGAGAACAAAAGTGTTCCAGGTTTTAGAGCAGGTGATACACTAAGAGTTGCTGTTAGAATTAAAGAGGGTGACAAATCAAGAGTACAGAACTTTGAGGGTGTTTGTATTGCAGTGAGAGGTCAAGGTACAGGGCGTACTATGATGGTTCGAAGAATTGGTGCTAACTCGGTTGGTGTTGAGAGAATTTTCCCTGTATACTCTGAGAGTATTGAGAGTATTGACGTACTTAGAAGAGGACGTGTAAGAAGAGCTAAACTTTTCTACCTTAGAGCATTAAAAGGTAAAAAAGCAAGAATTAAAGAGCTTAGAAGAAAATAATCTTTTCAAATCTTAAATTCCTTTTAAGAGAGGTGTGACCTCTCTTTCTTTTTTAATTAACCTCCCTAGCTTAACCATCTTTTCTAATCAACCTCTTTATCTATTTAACATATATGTGATTATGTGATATAATTCTCCAATTTAATTTTAAGGGAATATACTCGTGGAGTTTCTAAAAAAAATAGCACAACGTTTATTGCTCGTTATCCAATTTATTTTGGTTTTTCTTTTTATACTTTTTGAAGAGATTATTTGGGAGGGATTAGCAGAGCCTATCTATCGAAAGATTGAATCATTACATATTACTCAAAGAGTAGAGACCGTGCTTCAAGGGTTGAACTCTTATATTCTTTTGGTACTTTTTATGGTGTTACTTCTTGGTGTTGAGGGAGCAGGGCTTTTGGCAGGATTTTTCTTTGTTAAGGGTTATATTCTCTTTGGTCTATTGCTCTATATCGCCAAGATACCAATCGCTGGATTTACTTTTTGGGTTTTTAAAGTCTCTAAGAAAAAGCTATTACATTTTACATGGTTTAATTGGGCGTATAAAAAACTAATGGCAGGAATTGAGTGGCTTAAAGATAGAGAAATCTACCAAACAAGTAGGAAAATGACAACCACAATCAAGGTAAAATTTTTAGCATTGAAGCAAAAATATTTTTCCAAAGAGAGTAGATTTATCACTGAAATTAAATCATTTTATCAATATATCAAAAATTTTAAAAATAGGAAAAATAATGACTAAATATGTACTGTTTGACACCGAGACCACAGGAAATCAAGAGGAGGATAGAGTTATCCAACTTGGGGCAATGGTTGTGGGTGCTAAAGGAGAAGTTGAGGTTTATGATGAACTCTGCTCCTCTACTGTTGAGATTAAAATAGAAGCTATGGAGGTTCACAATATTACTCCTGATATGATTGAAGGAAAAGAGCCTTTTAACACAACCAAGTTTTATAATGATTTACAAGGGCTGAATAGTGAAAAGAACTATCTTATTGCCCATAATATTCAATTTGATTTGGGAATGCTGAAAAAAGAAGGGTTTGTGAATCGTATGAAACTTATAGATACTTTGCGTTGTTCTAAGCATCTTTTTCCTGATTCTAATTATCATCGACTTCAATATTTTAGATACTCGCTTGGTCTTTATAAAGAGGAAAAAAAAGAGGCACAAAAGCACAATATTGTGATTAAAGCCCATGATGCCATTGGGGATGTATTGGTGATGAAACTGCTTCTGTCTAAACTTGTTGCCAAAGTCAAAGAGCAGTATCCTCATATTAACCCCATGCTTAAACTTGAAGAGTTGACAAATATACCTGTATTTATGAAAAGCTTTAAATTTGGAAAGTATAAAGGTGAGCAGATAGATGATATAGCTAGGAGTGATGCAGGGTATATTAAGTGGATGTTAAAATCTTTAGAGTTGGATGAGGATTTAAAGTATACGCTAGAGAGAGTTTTAGAAAATGTTTAGTTTTTTAGGAACCTATGGCTTTAGCCTCGTTTTATTGGGGATTGAAGTTATTGGTTCCTAGTAGAGTGTTATTATCTCTGTCTCCAATAAGCGATTCTAACAGCTTGTGCCAGTTGGTGTACGGCCATGGCATAGTGGTCTTTTGGGTTGTATCTTGCAATAGAATGAAAGTTTGGTGTTCCCCACCACATCTCATCTTTGCTGTATCTACTTAATTTAATCAATGCCACATCTTCTCTGTAGCCATAGAAATTATCCACAGGTTTCATTCCCAAAGAGAGAAGGTGCTTTTGTGCATAGCGTGTTTTAAATCCAGTTTTCAGACCATAAAATCTATTTTTAGAATAGTTTGTTAGCACTGCTACAGGAATATTTTCATTCCACTTTCCCTTGACTTTAAAGAAATTTGCCACAGAGCCAATTGCATCTGCTTTGGTAAAGAGGTTAATCTGTCCATTTCCATCATGGTCAACCGCGTAGTCTCTAAAGGAGTCTGGCATAAATTGAGAGAGACCAAATGCTCCTGCATATGAGCCTTCGATTGAGCGTGGGTCGATACGCTCCTCTTTGGTCATTAGCAGATAGTTTTCCAATTGCATGGTAAAGAATTTGGAACGTTTTGGAAACTCTAATGAGATAGAGGTTAAAGCATTAAGTACATTATGTTTTCCTGTGAACCCCCCAAAGTTGGTCTCTACCCCAATAATTCCAACGATATAAGCAGGAGCTACCCCATATTGTTCGGCTGCTTTATTGAGGTAATACTCATTTTCTCTCCAAAACTTTACCCCTTTTTCGATACGGCTTGAGGTTAAGAAGTTTGAACGGTACTTGTCCCAAGAACCTGGAGGTGCTGTTTTTTTAGCACCCGTTGGTTTAGAGACATTGAATGCACCGATTTTTTTTAGGGCTTCCGTATCTCGACGAACACTAGAGAAAACACCATTAAGGTAATCTCTTCTAAACCCATGTTTGCTAATCATATTATTAATAAACTTCTTTAACTTATAATTATTGGCATATGAGCCTTGTAGATAGGGACTGCTTAGAGAGTTCATTGAGAATATATTAGGAGCAGGTGGGACAGGAATAGGTGGGCCTTGGGAGACAGGGGGGCGAGGCTGAGGTTCTTGAATAATTACACCACCCTGATATGGTGGTTGTACTGTTGCTGTTCCACCACTTTGATATGGTGGTTGCACTGTTGCTGTTCCACCACTTTGATATGGTGGTTGCATTGTTGTTACTGTTCCATGGGTTTGATATGGTGGTAATACAATAGCACCTTTTTTAGGTTCTTTGATTTGAACACAAGCTGTTCCCAATAATATAATAGCAATTAGAGATACAATTTTAAAATAAGACATTGAACTCCCCTTTTTTATTTTATTTTAACATAAAATTGTGAAGAAAACTATTTAGCCTCTCTTAGAATATGGTGTAGAAATAAGATTTGAGCAAATATTGGTGCAAAAATATTTAAGATAGGTATGTAATTGAATAAAAATTTTCTTGCAATCCTCTTCCATAATCTTTGATTTGGGAGAGTGAGGTTCACTTCTTAAAGATAATTATCCTTAAACCCCACATAACGGGTAGCTGAAGCATAAAGCTCCTCTACCTCTTCCTCGGTCAATGCTCTAACCACTTTAGCAGGAGTTCCTATAATCAAGCTTCTGGGAGGAAAAACTTTATTTTTAGTCACCAAACTTCCTGCACCCACAATCGACTCTTTTCCTATAATAGCACCGTCTAAAATAGTGGCACTCATACCAATAAGACACGCATCTTCGATGGTACATCCGTGTAGCATAACTCTGTGACCAATGGTGACATCATTTCCGATAATGGTTGGGTTTCCATCACTCATATCCTCTTTTTTGTGGTGGGTGACGTGTACCATCGAGAGGTCTTGGATAGATGTTCTGTCTCCTATTTTGATGTAGTGAACAT
>JALTGP010000167.1 GCA_027076905.1 Campylobacteraceae bacterium
CAATGTGTGGACCAAAATTCTGTTCTATGAAAATCTCTGCTGAGGTGAGAGAGTATGCTGATGATTTAGAGATTCAAGCAGGAATGGATGAGATGTCTGAAAAATTTAAAGAGATGGGAAGTGAAGTTTACGTAGAGGCAGACAAATTAGAGAAGGTTTAGGAATTGTAAAAGAGCAAATCTACCCAAGTTACGCAGGATTTTTGTTTCTAGTTGGATTGTCTCATGAGGAGCATAGTTATTCTATCTGACGATTGAGAGAATTCAACTAGTACCGTTCACGCTAAGTAAACCCAAATTTAATGAAAATGAGTTTACCTTAGATTTGTACTTAGATATACGAAAGACTAGCCATAGCTAATTCGAGGGTACTAGGAATAAAAAGAGAAGTAAAATGGGTAAATTTGTTCTTTGAAGATTCCTTAAATATATAGGGTGCATTTTCTAATGTACCACCCATTCGGAAACGGAGGGCTATGCACTCGAATAATTCGGGGCTAAAGCCTCCGACTTCAAATATACCAAGATAAAATAGGGGAGAATAAAAAATGAAGATAGCAATTGTTGGAGCAGGTCTTGTGGGACGTGTGGTGGCACTGAATCTTTTAAGAGATGGCGACCATACCATAACCATCTTTGACAAAGATAGCAAAGAGGGCATCAAATCAGCAGGGTTTACCGCTGCGGGTATGTTAGCCCCTTTTGCAGAGTTAGAGACAGCAGAATCGGTGATATTTGACTTAGGTAAACGTTCTATGGAGTTGTGGAAACCTCTGCTTAAAGAGGCAGGAGTCTATGATGGGCTTCAAATTAAGGGAACTATTATAACGGCCCATCCCCAAGATATGCCAGAGCTTGAACATTTTATCACCTCTCTTAAAAATAAAGTGGATGAGGCAGACGAGATTAAGTTATTAAATGCCAAGGAGTTATCCACATTAGAGCCTGAACTTGGTCACCATACACAATCATTTTACCTTAAAGATGAAGGACAAGTAGACTCCCAACGATTTATTGCATTTTCGACCAACTATTTGGATTCCATGCCTAATGTCATATGGAGAGAGCATACCTCTGTTAATAAGTTAGAAGCCCATAAGGTCTATCTTGATGAGGTTAATGATGAGATTTTTGATTGGGTCTTTGATACCCGTGGACTTGGAGCAAAAGAGCATTTTTCTGATTTGCGTGGTGTGCGTGGTGAGGTGATTTGGGTAGAGTCAAAAGAGATAGATATCACCCGTCCTACCCGTCTTCTTCATCCTCGTTACAAAATATATATTGTCCCTAGAGGAAATGGGTGTGAGGGGATAGATTTGGACTATTGCAAAGATTGTAAAATCGCTCAAACTCCAAACTCCAAACGCTATATTATAGGTGCATCAGAGATAGAGAGTGAGGATATGTCTCCTATCTCTGTGCGTTCTACCTTGGAGTTGATGTCAGCACTCTTTACTGTTCATCCAAATTTTGGGGAAGCTAGAATTGTTAATAGTGAAACCAACTGTCGCCCTGCGTTTAGTGATAATTTGCCTCGAATAGAGAACGAAAAAGGGCTAACACGCATCAACGGACTCTATCGTCATGGATATCTATTAGCCCCTGCCATTGTGGAAAAAGCATTAAATGAAGGAATTAGAAGATGAAAATATCGGTTAACGGAGAGATAAAAGAGTTCAATAGTGAGCGTTTAATGCTCAATGAGCTATTAGAAGAGATGAAGTTTGGCAAAGGAGTTGCTGTTGCACTAAACGAGACCTTTGTTTTGCGTACAAGTTATGCCAAAACAGATATTAATGATGGGGATAGACTTGATATTCTCTCACCAGTTCAAGGGGGATAACAGATGACAAATAGTAATAAAAAGTGGAAAATAGAGGGAAAAGAGTTTGATAGCCGTCTGATGATAGGCTCAGCACTCTATCCCTCTCCAGAGATAATGAAAAATTCAATCAACGCCTCAGGTTCGCAGATTGTTACCGTGGCACTTCGCCGTCAATCTGCAGGAGAGCAGGGGGGTAACCCTTTTTGGGAGATTATTAAAGAGTTAGGGGTAACTGTTCTTCCCAATACAGCAGGGTGTCACACTTCAAAAGAGGCGATAACCACAGCGATGATGGCACGAGAGGTATTTCAGACCGATTGGATAAAACTTGAAGTGATTGGAAACCAATACAACCTACAACCTGACCCTTTTGCTTTGGTAGAAGCGACTAAAGTTTTAATAGGTGAGGGGTTTAGAGTATTACCATATATGACTGATGATTTAGTTTTGGCTCAACGATTGGCAGATATTGGGTGTACTACACTTATGCCGTGGGGGTCGCCTATTGGCAGTGGTCGAGGACTAATGAACCCTTATAATCTAAAGGTGATTCGTAAACAGTTTCCAAATCTAAATCTAATAGTAGATGCAGGGATAGGGAAACCCTCTGATGCAATAGAGGCTATGGAACTTGGATTTGATGGGGTTCTACTCAACTCTGCTGTTGCCTTGGCACAAGAGCCTGTGATGATGGGAGAGGCGTTTAAGTATGCTGTTTATGCTGGTCGTCTAAGTTATGAAGCAGGAGCGATGCAAAAAAGAGACATGGCATCCCCCTCTACACCTACTGTGGGAACACCATTTTGGCATCAATTTGCGTAAAGGAAAAGTATGAAATTTAAAAACTGTGGCACAACACCATTGGGGATATATCCCGTAGTAGACCAAGCTTATAAGCTTGAATCCCTCTATCAAAGTGGCATTACTACAGCACAACTTCGCGTTAAAAATAGAAAGAGTGATGAGTTAGAAAATGAGATAGTAGAGGCGATAAAAATATCTGAAAAATATGATGCTAGACTCTTTGTCAATGATTTTTGGGAACTTGCAATTAAGCATAACGCCTATGGGATTCACTTGGGGCAAGAGGATATTTTAATCGCCAATATAGAGGCAATATATCAAGCAGGGATTCGTCTAGGAATTAGTACCCATACCACCGATGAGATAAAAATTGCATTGGACATTGAACCCTCTTATGTGGCTATTGGGCCAATTTATGAGACAACCTCTAAAAAGATGGTCTATAATCCTGTAGGAATAGAGGATTTAAAACGTTGGGCAGATGGGGTGGATTATCCTGTGGTAGCTATTGGAGGTATCAATCTTGATACCATTCAATCGGTTGTTAATACAAAATCAGCCAATGGAATTGCCATGATTCAAGGGGTTTTAGAGGAAGGTGAAGTCTCAAAGAGAAAAACCATTAAACTAATAGAAACATTTAATAATAATTCTAAATAAAAAACAAAAGAAACAACAAAAAATATCAGCTAATATTATAAAAAACTATTTGTAAAAAAAAGATAACAGATTAAAGTGTTACAAAAGGTTACTTGATATATAATGGTTTTATAATTTAGAATTAGGACGGATATTGCAAGATATTACACTTATACTTTTAGGCGCAGGGTCAGCTTCACGCTTTAAACTGCCTCCTAAAAAACAATGGTTATGGAGCGACAACCAACCTCTTTGGCTCAATGTTGCTAATAATTTTCACAAGCTATACATCTTCTCAAAGACCATAATAGTATCCTCTAAAGAGGATATTGTGGCGATGTCAAACTTTGCAGAGTTTACTTTTGTTGAGGGTGGGTCGAGTAGACAAGCCTCCTTGAAAAATGCACTAGCACATGTTGATACTCCATTTGTTTTGGTTTCAGATATCGCAAGATGTTGTCTGGATAGAGAGATGATAGAGCGTATAGTTTTAGCAAAAAAGAACAAGTGCTGTGTAGTTCCTACACTTAACGTTATTGATACACTTTACTTTAAGGAAACTCCGATAAATAGAGAGTATGTCAAGATTATTCAAACACCTCAACTCTCTTGTACCAACACACTTAAAATGGCTCTCGCTACCAAAGAGGAGTTTACCGATGATAGTTCGGCTATTTCTTCACAAGGTGGTAAAATTATTTTTGTGGAGGGTTCAGCCACAGCACATAAATTAACCACCATTGATGACCTCTCTAAACTCTCTTGTTTAGAGAAGCCATCAAATAGAGCGTTGGTAGGCTTTGGCGTTGATATCCACCCCTTTGAAGAGGGGAAAAAGATGATGCTTTGTGGAGTAGAGATTGACTCATCATTTGGCTTCAAAGCACATAGTGATGGTGATGTTGCTATTCATGCCATTATAGATGCTCTTTTGGGAGCATCTGGGTTGGGAGATATCGGTGAGTTTTACCCTGATACTTCTGATGAGTACAAAGGGATAGACTCATCAGAACTTCTTAAAGATACCGTGCAACGACTGAGCGGTTTTGGTTATGTTATTGGAAATATTGACATTACTATTATTGCTCAGACACCGCGACTATTAAACTATAAAAGGGATATGCGTTTTAATTTAGCAAACTTGCTAAATTTAACCCCCAATCTTGTCAATATTAAAGCAACAACTGCTGAAAAACTTGGCTGGATTGGACGAAAAGAGGGCGTGGCTGTTGAGGCAGTTGCTACTTTATACTACTACGACTGGAGACAATAATGAAGATTACCATTATAGAGAATGAGCTATATTTAGCACAAAGTATCTCAAGCAAACTGAATCAATCTGGGTATGAAACTGAAGTCTACTCTTCAATTAAAGAGGCGATGGAGACAAGTACTGGTGATGCTTATTTGCTATCTACAAACCTACCTGGACAAAATTTTAATCCACTTATTACTAAATATCGAGACAAAATTATTATTTTGATGGTGAGTTACATAAATAATGATACCGTGGCATCTCCTCTTAAACTTGGGGCAAATGATTATATTGTTAAACCATTTATGATTGAAGAGCTTCAGCGAAAGATTGAACACTATAAAGAGTTTCAAACGCTGAAAAAATACAAAAATCTCTACAAAGAGTATAGCGAATATCTACTCAATGATATTAGTATTGTAGATGATATTAAGAGCGTGAGGACACCTCTTGTCATTTTTACCAACTATATTAAATTGGTAGACAAACTTGCATTTGAGTATGCAAAAAATAGTAATAGGGTCTTGGTATTTATCCCTCTTGCTATAAAAAATTGGAAAGATAAGATAGAAAATGCCAATCCAAAGCATCTTCTCTACATCTCCGAACTACAAACCCTTAAAAAAGCTGAAAGAGATCAACTTTTTAAACTCTTAGAGCATCGTGAGTTTATTATTTCAACTACTACCAATATAGAGACACCGTTTACTACGGTTGAGATTAATACTGACAATAAGCTCTATGACCAAAATGAGATTTTAACCATTGATGATTATGTTAAGTTTATCGTTAATAGTTTTCAGTATCAGTTCCCTGACACCGAACTCTCCAAAAAGCTTGGAATTTCAAGAAAAAGTTTATGGGAAAAAAGGAAAAAATATGGTATCTTCAAGAAAAAATAAGCAACTCTATATAGATGCTGAGGCACTCTCAACCATGGCACTTGTACAAGAGGGAATCTTATCTCCTCTCTCAAAACTTATGAATGAACAGGAGGCGAGAGAGGTACGTGAAACTAAGATGTATAAAGGGGTTGTGTTTCCTTTTGCTTTTATTCTTACCCCTAGTGGACGAACCAATGAGAGTGTTCTCAAAAGTTTGGAAAAGGGAGAGGTGGTAGAGCTAGTAACCGATAGAAAAGTTGTAGGAACACTCACTGTAGAAGAGACCTTCTATATTGATACCGATGACCGTTTACGATGTATTTTTGGAACTGCTGATAAATCCCATCCTGGTGTTAAAAATACCATAAATCGGTTGGGAAATATAGCTGTGGCAGGAGAGTATACCGTGGAGTATCCACTTATCTTAAGCTCCAAAAGAGTGGTAAGAGAAAAAGTAGAAGAGGCGGGAGCTAAAAAGGTATCAGCCTTAATGTTGGCAGCAAACCCTCTTAACAGAGCACATGAGCTTATGATTAGACAGACCATTGACCAGTCTGATTTGGTAGTGCTATTTTTGCTCAAACCGTTTAATAACCGTGGTTTACGCTATGATATTCGTCATGATGCTGTTCAGACCGTTATAGATAATTTTTTACCTGCCAATAAAGTGATTATTGTACCGTTGGAGAACTCCTATATTTTTTCAGGATATAATGAACTAATATTGGACGCATTGGTAGCCAAGAACTATGGCTGTACCCGTTTGGTTATTGGAAAAAATCATGCAGGATTGGGCTTACACTATGACCATAATGAGGAGAACTCTATTTTTGATGTCTCTAAAGATATAGATATCGAGATTAGTACTGTTCAGCCACATGTCTACTGTAACACTTGTCGCACACTGGTGAGTACCAATAGCTGTCCTCATGGTCAACACAACCATGTTCACTATCACTCTCAATCTATTCTTGACCTGATGAGAGAAGGGGTTATACCACCTTCTATCTTGGTACGAAGAGAGGTTTCAGCCAGTATTATTAGTGCCTTATTTCCTAATAGATTTAAGAGACTTCAAGCTCTATATGATGCTTTAATGCCAAATGATGGGCTAATAGAAGAGCATAGTGAAGAGGATTTCTATATTAAGCTAATGGGTCTTTATCAGACTTCATCATTAACATAAGGAACACAATGGATTTAAACAGACTTTTTATCACTTTTGGAGGAGCAGGACTCTCTCCAAAAGCCCCTGGTACAGTTGGCAGTTTTATGGCACTGATTGCAGGGCTTCTTTTACTAAAAGTTATTCCGATGGAGACTTTTTTTATGTTAACCCTTGCTATTACTGTTATCGGTATATTTGAGATTAATAAGTATGAGGCAAAAACAGGTTCACATGATGACAAAAGCATCGTTATTGATGAGGTATCAGGAATGTGGATAACCCTTATGTTTGCACTATCTACTGCTCAAACACTATCCTTTCCTTATGTTTATGAGATAGCCGTTGTCTCCAGTTTTGCAACCTTTAGACTTTTTGATATATGGAAACCTTCTACCATAGGAACTATAGACCGAAAAGTCAAAGGTGGTTTGGGTGTTATGGGAGATGATATTTTAGCAGGTATAGCATCGGGGCTATTAACTATTTTATTACTTTTAGGAATTGATAAGGTGCTTTAATGAACATATGGAAATATGAAGAGCAAAAAGAGAGCCATAATTTGGTCAAACTTTACAAAGAGAACCACGGAGAGGGTGAACTCCTTGGAGACCTAAGTGAAGAGGAGATTAAAACACTTATTTTGGAGATAAAACCAAATATCAAAATAGACCAAGCTTATGGAACACTGGTCTATTTTGGAATGTTGCCTATTTTAGTAATTAAATAAATTATCTTAATAATCGTAAAAAAGATTGTAGTACAATTTTATGGTACTCCTCTATCATCTCACTACTTGGTTCATCCCCTTTTCTAAGCTTGACGTGCAGTTTTTCAAGCTTTTTTCGGGTATCACTATCAATAATCTGTTCAGTAAAAAACTCCTCATCTTCAAGCTCAATATTTTCCCTAAGTGCGTGAGAGCGTTTGGCAACAATAGAGGCATGGTACAATGAGCGTCCCAAAAGAATATATGGAAAGTTTAGATTTTTCATGGGACCTACAGTGAGCTCTCTTTTTCCTAAGTTTTTTCCTAATATTTTTACTTCATAAAGATTACCAAAACCAACCATTGCACCAACACCACCAATAATTCCACCAAAAATAGAGGCTAAAAATAGCGTATTTCCTCCAAATGCAGCATCGATACTCAATCCCCCCACGGCTCCTGCTGAAGCACCTGTGATAATGAGTTCATTTTCACTTAGTCCAAAAATAGAGGCACTCTCTTTAGAGAAAAGTCCGATGTCCTCAAAAATTACTAAGTTTTCTACCTTTCCAATGCTACGGTGATTCCAAATAAACTCTATCTCTTTTTCCATTTTTTTCTCTTGTGCCATAATCTCTTGACGATACTTCTCTTTGGCACTCTTTTGCTCCTCTTTCGTCGCTTTTTCTGCTTTAATCTCTTGCACATAGACATAAGAGAGGGTGGATTGAATATTGCTCACAATGGCATGGACACTCTGTTCAACTTTTTGTTGATGTAGGTTATTGAGAATACCTATGGCAACCTTAATTGAAACTGTCCACTCCTCTTTGAGCTGTGCCATACTCTCCAAGAGTCCCATATGGTCGCTAAATATTGCTTTGACAGGATTAAATGTTCTTACTAATCTAAAATACTGTCCAAGAGCCATCTTCCATTCATCTCGGTAATCTTCATTGCCAATAAGATTCAAAATTGCCATAGAGGGCTGACCTGTCCATCGAAGAATCTCCATCTCCACCTCATACTCGGGTCCATAGGGCTTAGAGGCATCCACCACATAGATAATCCCCGCACCATTGATAATTGGTTCTAGTAGCTCTATCTCATCAAGATAACGTTTATCCTCTCGATGCTCATCAATAAATCGTGCGACTACTTTTGGTCTTTTATCTGCAGAGACAGGCTCTTGCTCTTTGAGCCAAGAGAGGATTCGTCTGGCTCGTTGAAATCCAGGGGTATCAAAAAGCTCATAGATTACTTTGCTATCCACCGTAAGAGGAAAACCCCGTTTTACCTGTGTGGTTCCAGGGGTGTCGCCTATTTGTACTGAGTCATCAAGTGCCAAAGAGGAGACAATGGAACTTTTACCTTTGTTCGGATGCCCTACCACGGCAAATTTTGGGTAACTATATTTATCATTTACTATATCAATCATCAATAATCCACACTTTCTCTGATTTTAACCCTTGTATTTTTCGTTTCCAAATGCTTATGTCTTTGGCATCACTCTCATAATATCGACCTACTGTTCCAAGAGGATAGATATGAATGGTATCCACTTTTTTATTCTCGATTAATAGCTCTAAAAAATCTACAAAATCCATTGTAGGAGGTTCCCATGATTTGACATACAAAAGAGCCGTTTTACTGATGCTCTTTGCCTTATTTTCATCCTCTAAAAAGGTATTACTTCCCCCTACGGACGCAACGGTAGAGTAGGTTATCTCTTTGCTATCATTTGCCAAAAGTATTTCATCTTTAGAAAAATTCCAACCCAATATATTTGGGTATGACTTACGCATAAAATTTTGTACTTGAAGGTTATCCTCCTTCACAATTTCCAAGTGTTTCTCCCCTTGTGTCGCCTCTGTTGAGACAAATGGGGTGCTAAACTCTCTAAGAAGTGTAGTGACACCATCAAGAGAGAGAAGCTCTTTGTGTAATATTTTTTGGTATCCATAATAGGAGAATATCCAAAAAATAAAACGTAATACAATCGCATAAAAAACAGTTGCCATCGCAAGAAACTGCCACCATGCCCCGAGTTGATTGGCATTGGCAACCAGCTCTTTGTCTAATCGCTCACCCAATCTAAAGTATTGACTTATCTCAATAAGCTCTAGGCTTGGAACAGCAGAGGGGAGAATATCTTTCCAAAAGAGTGCAATGGTTGAGATAAAAGAGTGAAACGAATTAACAGAGATATCTAAAGTAGTACTCCATCCAAACGCGATATCTTTGACCACCACCACAAAAATAAGAGCCATCACTAACCCAATTGAGAAAAGAAGAGAGATGCGTTGCATACGCTCTATCATCATCCACTTGGTCAACTCATCAGGAAGTAGTACCTCCTTGGAAAATGTTTTTTTACTTTCAAGTGGAAGAAAAGAAACCAATTTATCAAGCCAGTGAAGCGATAGAAAAAGAGAAAAAAACTCCGCCACACCTCCTCGACTGAACATCGTAAATAGAGAAACTAGCATCGAAAGAAGGGGTACAATCATCGCAAAAAAGAGATAGTAGGTGATATTAACAGGAGCATCTCCACTGTAACTTAACAAGCCCAAACCTGTCAAAAATCCAGTTAGTAAAAAGAGAAATGCCAAGAGCTGAGTAGTTGTACCAATATAGGCGACAAAAGCCTTTGAATTCAGACCTTGTGTAAGATGAAAACGATACTCTTTTGCCCATAAAAGAAGCATTTTAATGGGCTTCTTATCAGGAGATTTATATTTTAATGCAAAAAGACGATTCTCTTCATGATTACCACGATAAACTTCAAGAAGTTGAGCAAAATTTAAATAGGAGGTGATGGACAATTTATTGGTTTTTGTTTGCATAAATGACTTTGTATTTTTTATGAGATTATACGCAGATTGTCCTTAGGAGTAACTATTCTTACTCCTATTTTTTATCAGGTCGTGTCTCATCGGGAAGTTTGCGTAAATCTGCCTCATCAAAGAGTTCTAGCTTAGGAATAAATATGGCAATAAGTGTCACACTAATACCAAAAATAAGTACAGTTAAATGCTCATAACCTGGAAACAGCTCGGGAAGTGTTACCTTCCCCAAATTCTCTCCCATCAATGGTTTAAAAAAGTCATCATAGTAGAGTGTAAAGACCAATCCACCAAGAACTCCACCAATTGCACCAACAAGCACATCTATCCTACCCTCTGCAATAGAGATAGGTCCTGTCCCAGGGCATTTTCCCAAGATAGCCATAGATATACCAAATAGAATTCCTCCAATAATTAAACCTTGAAGAATAATAGGTTTCACATGGTAGTGGGCTCCCCCTGCCTCTATCATAAAATAGAGAGCGATACTGGTAAGTCCCACGGCCAAAAATAGCATCTTTGGTACAATGGTATCTTTGAGCATGGCAAATCCTGCAATTTTCTCAAATTTATCCACACGGGTATATTGGATGATTCCTCCAAAAATAACCCCAATTAGAAAGACCAATGCCACGGAGCCATGCTCTTGATGGATAACACTCTCTACCATACCAATGAGTCTATCTGCAATACTAGAGGTATGCTCATTTATAAAAACAATATCTGCCACTATCTTTTCTCCTTAAGATTATAAAAAAGTCTACCTGTAACCACAAGTGCCATCATCACCACTCCTCCAAATATCATCGCAGATATTGCCATTTGACTCATCCCCGACATAAAGTGACCCGAAGTACAGCCTCCTGCCAATCTTGCACCAATAATCATGATAAACCCTGCAAAAAAGCTCCACAAAAGACGAGAGGCAACAGAGTTGTTTTTATAGGTTTTCCATCCCGTTGGGATAAGTGAAAATCTAAAACTTTTGGTAATAAATACCGAAGTTATAAATCCACCAAATAATGCACCAAGCAGCATAATCCCTTCCCATGAACCAGGAGCCTCTATATGTTTTAAATAAGAATACTTCTCAGGATTCAAATCAAAAATAATCCCTGCAAAATAGGGAACATAGGTAGAGGAGCCAATGGGTCTATCCGCTCCGAAAATTGAAAATGTAAGCAATAGTAGACCCGACATCAAAATGCCACCCATCCACCACGGTAATCTATTAAACATAGTTATAACCTTTATAGTATTTTTAGAAGTATAGCATAGTTTACTTAATAAATATAATTTAACTATTATTTAAATTATAAACAGTTTTTTTGATTATAAATAGACTTTTCCATTAGTAAGAAATGCTTGTTCTGTTAGCATACCATCCAATTATCCATCTTAAATACCTCCTCTGTACAAGGCATACCCCGCCATCCTGAACTATCTAAATACATCATTTTACCACCAAAATAGCCCACCACATACTGCTCTTTATAGATTGGGTACATATTTCCACTCAACATCGCAAAAATATCCTCATAAGAGGTGGGGTGTTGATAATGTTCAAAGTCCAAACTGTGCAGTACAGTAATCGCATAGTGAAGCATCTCATTTTTCATCATCGAAGAGCTTAGGGCATAATAAGAGGGATATGTCACACTGGGGTCATCTAGCAACTCTGAGATATATAGTCGCTTTTTTTTCTTTTGATACATAGAGGAAGTATAGTATCTTTTTTATTAAAAGCAAACAAAATAGATATATTTAAAAATTGTAAGGTAGTTAATTTACAGCTTTTGAGTATAATAGCAAAAAAATAGAGAGTTTATTATGTTATTTACCCATCTAGGATTGTCCACTGAAATTATTAAAGCCCTACAAGATAAAGGGTATGAGTCTGTCACCCCAATACAAAAAGCCCTAATTCCTGTAATGTTTAGTGGTAAAGATATTATGGCAGGAGCCCAGACAGGTACAGGAAAAACAGCAGGGTTTGTTCTGCCCATACTCCAAGAGATAGCCAAAAGCTTTCAAGAGGGAAAGCATCACCTAAAAGCTGTTATTTTAGTGCCAACAAGAGAGTTAGCACAGCAGGTTCATGCCAGTGTTGAGGCATATGGAAAGTATCTTCCTCTAAAATCAGTGGTGCTTTATGGTGGAGCAAATATGACCTCACAAACCAATAGACTAAAAGGGGGTGTTGATATTATTGTGGCAACATCAGGGCGTTTTTTGGAACATATGGGGCAGAAAAATATAACCGTTGATGCTGTTCGATACCTTGTATTGGATGAGGCAGATACGATTTTGGATATGGGATTTGTGCATGAGGTGACAAAAATCTTGGCTCATCTTCCCTCTAAACGACAAAATGTGCTTATCTCTGCAACGCTATCAGGTTCAGTAAAACGATTGGCAGAAAAAATATTGTACAGAGCAAAACTTATTGAGGTAGATAGTATGGGAAGCTCTGCTACCATGGTTAAACAGCTGGTTTCTCCTGTAATTAAAGAGCTAAAAAATGAACTTCTTTCTTACATTATTGGTTCACGAAACTACAACCAAGTTTTAGTATTTGTTCGTAAAAAAGAGGTTGCTGATGAGGTCTTTAGAGAGTTAAATCTGAGCGGATTAAAGACAGCAGTGATTCATGGAGGAAAAAGTTCAGGAGTTCGTACCCGTGCATTGAGTGATTTTAAAGAGGGCAGGATTAGAGTGCTTGTTGCCACTGATATTGCAGCTAGAGGTCTAGATATTCCTACGCTTCCTGTGGTGATAAATTATGATATTCCTCATGTTACAGGGGATTATATTCATCGTATTGGACGAACGGGTCGGGCAGGAAAGAGTGGTCTTGCCATCACCTTAGTCTCTCCAAAAGAGGAGTTGGCTCTAAAAGAGGTAGAGCGACTAATGGGAAAAGCGATAGAGAGAGAGTTTATTGAGGGGTATGTTCCAAAAGAGGAAAAGGCTAGGCGAGGAGCCAGAAAAGTGGCAGATAAAAAAAGGAAAATAGATGGGGCCTTTGGTAAAAAAAAGAGTAGCTCTTCACCCACCAAAAAGAAGAGAAAAACTACTAAACGTGATGGGTATTATTAAATAGGTATTAACAAAATTTATTGACCACTCTATTAAAAAAAGAGTCTTTTACCAAAAGTGTTTTTGGTATAATGGTTTCAACATTTATATCTGGAAACAGTATTTTCTGAAGATTTAACCCATAATAGCTATTAATATACATCTCATCTACCTCTATTCCTTTTCCATAATCGTGGCTACTTATATCTGCACTATATTTTAATATGGAGATAGAGTTAAAACGGCTCATATCAAACTGTTTAGAAAGCATATTTTCAAAACAGACGAGATGAAAAAAACTTGTACTATTGATTTTTTTGTGATTTTTAAAGTGGAGAATATTCTCTTTTTTGATACCCAAAC
This sequence comes from Campylobacteraceae bacterium, assembly GCA_027076905.1. GTDB lineage: Bacteria > Campylobacterota > Campylobacteria > Campylobacterales > Sulfurovaceae > UBA1140. The sequence goes on from JALTGP010000167.1 coordinate 13,568, forward strand.
TCAATAAATATCGTTTTATATTTAGATAGCCATAGAGGTTTGATTCATCCATTAGTATACCAACTTTTTTATCATTTTTATAAGAAAACACTTTTTGTTTAGACTTCTCATCAATTCTAATAGGAATAGTTATATGAAAGGAGTGTTCATCTCCTCTAATGGTAGTAAGCTTGAGTTTTGCCCCTAGAAGTGTAATTAAACTACTACAGATACTAAGTCCCAACCCACTACTGCTTGAGGTTAGTCCATGTGAAACTTTTTTATTTATAAATAACCGTCTAATCTCTTTTAATTTATTAGGAAGTAGCCCTTTGAACTCAATGGTTAAACTTTTAGTTGGTGCAAAAAAAGATACCAGTAGTTCAATCGCACCACCATTGTCAACCAATCCATAGAGATTGTTCAAAAGATGAACCATAAGACTTTTAATTTTATTCTCATCTCCTATAACCCAATTGGGTAGTCGTGGATCTATAAAAATATTAAAGGTGATATTTCTATTGGAAAGCTTATGACTATAGAGATTAACCACCTCGGTTACAGCTTGAAAAACATTAAAAGAGTTTTCAATTAAAGGCAGTTTTTCTATAGTATGGAGGCTTTGTGTTAAGTTGTTTAAGAGAGAAGAGTTTTCTAGCTCCTTATTTATAAATAATAACTGTTTATGATTATGTATGGCATTTTTAATAATTTCTAAAAAGAGATATATTTCATCTTCTCCTGTAAGAAAATAGCTTACTTCATTAGTTAAAAAATTTAAAATGATATTTATCTCATTCTCTCTATTTTTTTTCTCTTGTTTGGCTCTCTCTTCTAGTGAAATAATCTCATATTTGGTAATTTGTTTTTTACTATTTTTTAGCTCCTCTATTTTTAAGGAAAGAGACTCTTGTAGCTTAGTTACCAATATCTCTTTTAACTCTAATTCAATTTTTAATGCATTAATGTTCTCTTTATACTGTTTGAGTTCTGATTCTAACTCATTTTTAGTTTTTCTTCGTACTATCTTGGTGGGAGAGGTGAGTATTTTTTGCTTTGTCTTTATATTTGTAGTTTTTGTGTCTAAAATAGGGTCATATTCAAATGTTTCACGAGCATGAACCTCTAAAAGAGTTAGTATTCGTAGGTCATAACGTCCAAATTCTATGGGGTTATTTATACTGTTTACTGCTTGAAGAAAGCCAAGAACCTCTGTTTTCTTTTGATTTAAAATAGGAATAATCAATATGGATTTAATCTCTATTTCAAGAGGATTATCAATTTTTGGATTGTATTTTTTATGGCTGACTACGTAGTTTTCGAAAAGGGGTTTGTGAGAGTTGAGTGCTGTTTGCAGAATGCTATTTTCCCCCTTCATTATCTCTAAGTTTATCTCTCTATTGAGGAGTTCTATCTGTTTTCCTTTTTGATTAAACATCATCCCTACCAATCCATACTCAGCACCACTTATCTCTTTTATACTCTCTTCTAATGCTGTGGATAACTCCTTAAAGAGTTTTGTTTCTCCTATATTAGCAAATTTTTGAGAGATGATATTTAAAGACTGCTCTTTATTCTTGCTCATCTTATTAAATAGTTCCTTTCATAGAATTTATTAAGAAATATTCTATCATAATTTTCTATAATAAATAATTATTTATTAAAAAAAGTTAAAATATATTATATTAATTTTTATTTTATTTAGATATAATACTATTATATCAACTTATAAAGGATAATAAAAATGTTGCGACCTACTCCAAATGATAAGGAAATTGAAGTCAAATCTGTGGATATTGTTGTCTCAAAAGCAGATGAAGCAGGAGATATTGAATACGCTAATCCAATTTTTTACAAACTTTCAGGCTATACCAAAAAAGAGTTAACTTTTGCTCCTCACTCTATATTACGACATCCTGATATGCCAAAAGTTGTCTTTAAATTTCTTTGGGATGAGTTAAAAAAGGGGAATGAGGTTCATGCCTTTGTTAAAAACATGACTAAAGAAGGCTCTTTCTATTGGGTTTTTGCGTATGTGAGACCTGCACTTAATCCTGATGGAAGCCTAAGAAATTATGTCTCGACTCGTAAAAGGATGAGTGTATCAGCCAGAGCAGTTATCGAACCTCTTTATAGAGAGCTTTTGGAACTTGAAAAGAGCGAGGGAGTAGGTACTTCACAGATGAGACTAGATAAATATTTAGATGGAAAATCATTTAATAACGTAATGATTGCCATATCAGAAAATTAGTATATAAATAAAAAATTAAAGGAAAAAAATGTTAGATTTCAATGAACCAATGAAAAAATTAAAAAGTGTAAAAGGATATCTTGGTGCAGCTATTTTAAATAAAGCTGGAGAGACCCTTTATGTTGATGAAGAGGGTACGAATAGTGATATTGTCTACTCGGCGAGTATTTTTAATGATGCTTTTTTAGAGATGAGTGAATCTTCACTTGATATTGGATTTAGTGCAACCAATATGCTAGAAGCCAGAACCACTGATGGACACGTTTTTATTGTAAAGAGTATTGAAGGGGATGGTGAAGAGAACAATCTTACCTTTTTTACAATTTTTAAAGGTAATGGAAATGTTCCTCTTGCCAAAATGGTTATCGACCGTTCTGCTATTAAAGTCTTGGCGATACTTAAGGATATTTAAATTAAAGTTCTATAACAAAACAGCTACCATCTTTGCTATTTTCTAAAGAGAGTTTTCCCTGCATTTCGGTCTCTATAATTGTCTTGGCAATGTAGAGTCCAATACCATCGCTGTTTGTTTTGGTACTGAAGTAGGGTTCAAATATCTTTTTTTGATGCTCTTTTTTTATTCCCCCCGCATTATCACAAACAGTTACCCTATTTTTTTGAATATCTATATTAATCGTAGGCTCTTTTATCTTTCGCTCGATTAAGGCATCTTTTGCATTATTTATTAGATTTAAAATAACCTGCTCAAACTCATTACTATTTGCAAAAAATCTAAAATCCTCTTGGATTTTTATCTCTATTTTAATTCTAAGAGGGGTAAGGGTAGGGGTTACTATTTTTAGAATATTATTAGAGGACTCCTCTATACTAAATGACTCTTTACTCTTTGAGGGGTTATAGAAGTTTCTAAAATTTTCGATGGTTTGAGACATATACTGCAACTGCTCATTTGCCTCTTTTATAGTAATTATCGCATCATCATCATTTTTACAGTTGTTTTTGATATGCATAAAGGAGTAGGATAGAAAGTTTAAAGGCTGTCTCCACTGGTGTGCAATAATTGATATCATCTCTCCCATACTGGCAAGTCTGGACTGTTGCAAGAGAAGTGTCTGTTGTACTTTTTTCTCATCCTCTATCAATTTAAATTTATACGACATAGCAAAAGAGAGTAGCATCGACTCAATGGCAAAGGCGATATGTCCAAATGGAAAATCAAAGTCTTTGGCAGATAGGATACCAGTAGTTGTGAGTATCACTGTAATAATAACAACATACCAACCAACAGAGACCAAGTAGAAAGGAATATCTTTATTTTCTATATGACGATGTGCCTCGTTTAGTATTAGCCATACCCAGATAAAGGTGGGAATAAATTTTGTAATAATGGTATGTCCTAATATGAGTGCTAAGAACAGATCTAGCAGTGATAAATATAAAACAATTTTTACCACTCTATTAAATTTACTATCAAGGTAAGTATTGAAAAAACCTTGTAAAAATAGTGCTGAAAATATGACAATAAAAACCTGTGAGACATCAAACATAAGATAGCTTTGAAAGTTATAAATCTCAATAAAAGGGTTAATGCTAATCGCTTCATAACTAACGTGCGTCATAATTATTGCTAGTTGTGCTAGGGCATAGTAGAGGTATTGACGATTCCTAATATAAAAATAGAATGCTAGATTATAGACCGTTGCAGAAATTAGTATCCCTAGACTTAGTACCGCAAACATAAAAGGAATATTTCCATAATCATGGATAATAACGCTATTTTTTAAGAACTGTTCATCATAGAAGAAGATGATAGTTCCTGTGAAATAGAGGGCAATGATAATAAATTTAATTTTTAGTATTTTATCCATAAAGGTGTATCCTGTATCCACATTTTGAGATATTTTCGATACTCTCTTTTCCTATAAGCTTTCTAACATCTCTAATTAAGCTTCTTAGAGCATCAGAACTCATCGCTTTATCATACCAAACATAATGCTCTATCTCTTTGTAGGAGACAATTCGTCCATGATTTGTAATTAAAATAGAGATAAGTTTATGTTGAGAATTTGTAATTGTCACAATCTCATCCTTATAAATAAGGGTATGATTAAAGGTATCATACTTATACTCTTTGGTAAGATTTATAATGGTAGGTTTATTGGTCTCTATCTGCTCAAAGCAGACACTAAGGGACTCAAAAAGTTCCTCCTCTTGCATCGGTTTGACCAAATATCTTACCAAGTTAAGACTAATTGCTTCTAAAAGGTACTCAGTACTGGTGTAGGCAGTAGTGATAAGAATAGGGGTGCTTCTATCTTCTTTACGAATCCTTTTACACAATGTCAACCCATCCATATTGGGCATTTCAATATCAGTAATAATTAGGTCAGGTCTCTTTTCATTGTATATTTCCAATGCCTCAACTCCATCACTTGCTTCATAAATCTCAATAAAATATGGTCGCAATAGTGATATGGCAATTCTGCGTATCATAGATTCATCTTCAACAAAGAGAAGGGTATATTTTGATTTCTTCAACATTTTTTCTACACTTTTTCTACATTTTTTTATTATATTTTGCTTATACCATAGTAGTACATAAAATATTTAACTAACCTTATGCTTAATTTTTTCTGCTAAAATAGGAAAAATAAAATAAAGGTTTTACGATGAGGCAAGGTATAGTTTTGCTATTTGGATTATTTGTAATACTTGGTTGTGGATATCAGAGTAGTCCGAGTGAAGAGGATGTCAGTAACCCTTTGGTATCTAAGACTAAAAATATATTACCAGAAAAGATTAGTGTTAATTTTCCTACCGTTTTAAAAGATACAATTGCAACTCCTTCACAAGGTGATGATAGAGAATTTGAAGAGAAAAAAGAGAATAATTTACAACAGCTTCAAAAAGATATCTATAAAGCAGAAGATATGGTTCAAATAGCTAAATTTAATATAATTTTACTAGAGCAGGTCATGCCAGAAATTTTACAAAGATGTGAGGGGGTAGAGCATTGTATATTTGAGGATAGAGAACTATCTTTTTTATTAGATGAAAAACTAATTCTTGATATTGATAGTGTATTAAATGAAAAAAAGAGAAATTTTTTAGATATAAATGATACAATGGTTTACTTAGGTGAGATAGAGTTTTTTAAATATGAGAATCAAAAATATGAGTATGAGTTAAATTTTAATATTTTAAACAGCTCTTTTCTTAAACAAGATAGTTCGATTGAAGAGCAGAGACAGATTTTTAAATGGTCAAGTAACAGCCCAAATGTACTCATAACCTATCTATACAGTAAACGTGTGGACAGACTTGTTACAACTGTACGTTACTTTGTTAACAGTGAGGGAAATGAATTTATGTATCTTTCTGATAAGAATGATACCGATACTTCTATTGAAAATACTACCTTAGTAGTCAAAAATAATGAAGACAATAGCTCCTATTCCCTCATGTCAAATACTATCATTCAACAACTAAGTGCTAATGAGACTAACAGCTCACACTTCTCAACGAACATAGAGATGGACAATAAGGGTACTCAATTTCTGCTCTTAGATAAAAATACAACATTAAGCACACTTGATGATACGAATCCAAATGATAATTTAAATCTTGAGGTTATTCCTACAAAACCAATTGTTGTTACCGTTCCTAGCAGTAGTTTAGAAACAGATTCTACTTTTAGAGAAGATAATAAGTTGACACTTTTTGTTTTTGAAGTGGAGGGAAATGGTCTCGCTTCTGGTGACTATATTTTACTTAAACCTAATACAGATACGAGTGAATTGAAATTAGAAGCATTGCTTGAGATGGCGATAGGCTCGTTTTCTGTTACAGAGGGAACCCCTCAGGGTTCACTATATAGCAATGAGTTCGTAGATGTTTTGGATAAGTTGATTATAGTAAAGATTATAAATTCACAAGAATCAACAGAACTTTCTGAATTTATCGTTATTGAGAACAAACCAAAACTAAATATAGTAAAAAAATGATTTAAACAGAAACTTCTTTCTGAAAGTTTCTGTTTAAATATTTCTTTATATAAATTTAAGATATACTTATAGAGTACAGTACAGATACCCATCTATCAAGAGAGATAAAAGAGGGTTTTGAGTTTCATAGAGTAAAGCTTAAAGCTACTTTCAGTTGTATGGGGTAGTTGTAGGCTTAGGATAGATATAAGTATATATCTATACTTTAAGCAAAACCCTCTTTTATTTATTCTTGATTGGTTTAAGTAGATTTAGCTCTTTAACGTTTTCCCTAACCTTAAACATAAAAGCATCTCCTGGGTCACTTTTTTTCGTTCGATACCCCTTATCTTTTTCTAACCACAACTTACTGCTCTCCATATCTCTGTATTCATGATGACCAATAAGATATCTAATAGTAGGGTATCTCTCTTTTAAATATTTAACCAAAGCGATATTTGCCTCTAGCTGTTCAGGGGTCAAATCATCGTTTTTATTACCATTTCCACCCACATTTTCTACCCCAATACTGTTGTAGTTTAGTCCAATAACATGACGTGCCATCCAGTTCTCTGGCATCAATCTATAAATAGTTCCATTCCGTGCTACTAAGAATTGTGCAGAGACATTTAATGCACTAGCTTTAAGAATATCTTTTCTATCAGAGAATAGCTTTTGTGACTCTAGACGTTTAAATGACTTATTAAAACTCATGTCTGCTGTCCAGTGAAGCACAATAATTTTAGGGATTATCTCAATATTCTCTACTTCTAGTCCATAATGGGTCTTGATATAGGCTTTGGTCATATCTATTCGCTCTTTTTTAAAGATAATAGGTTTATCAATAATATTAAGCTGTGGGTTAGATGTGGATATTACCTCTATGCTCTGCTCATACCTTTTGGTAATGTTATCAGGTGTTGATACCACATCAATATGGTCAGCCAATGCTGAGCTCAATATTAAAGTGGTTGTTGCTATTAGTATTTTTTTCATTTGTCCAGTTCCTCCATAATAAAATCGGCAATACGTAGAGCGATAAGCTCCAGTCTGGGTTGTAGCCAATTTGTCTGATTTTTACAGGTGATTTCACCCAGTTCTAGTACCAAAAATCCTTTTTCACTGTTAACACGACTAAAACCATAATAGTCTGCTAGATTTTTGGTAAAGTTATCATGATGCCATTTAAATGGAAAATAGCCTTTATATTTACGTTTCCAATCTCTTGCTAGATTTTTAGCATTAATATGATTGACATCATATCCAATAGAAGCCCCTGTTGAGCAGTGGCGATTTGAACCATCAAAGTGTATTGCAATGGCTATTCTTGTGTTTGAAATAGGTATTTTTGCTCCTACTCTAGTGACATCTATGTTGTGTTTTTTTAACTCTTTTTCTATCATCTTGGTCACTTGGGTATTCCACTCCACCTCTTTTAATGCTCCTTGAGCAGAGCCAATGTTTCCTCGGGTTCGTCCCTCATGTCCTGCTTGTAATAGTACCGTTGTATTAATTACTTTTGAGTTGTAGATTGCAATGACTAACGCCAAAAAAAGTCCTCCAATCAATAGCCCAAATAGTTGTCTCATATATTTTCATCCCCTTTATTTAATTTTTAATTCTAACTTTAACTTGCAATTATGGATAAAGAAGATACTTGGCTCTAACTCTTTTAAAATTATTTAAACCTTTTTTCCAACTCTGTTTTATATCTTTAGGGGATATTCCTGCAATAATCTGTTTTCTGAGTCTATCACTTCCTGCTAGTTTATCAAAAAATTTATTTTTTAGAAAAAATCTTTTTTTATACAGATAGTGTCTATAAGCATCAATAATATAAGAGAGGTTTATCCCCTCATAGAGATTAATATAGCTGGATGTTAAATCAACTCCATAGCAGATTTTATTTTGATGTTTGGGATGTTTTGCACCGACATTAGATTTAGGAACAAAAGAGAACCCTTTTTTGCTATAAGAAGGGTCTCCATAGAGTTGAAATTGATAATTTGTCCCTCGTCCTGCTGAGAAAGTTGTACCTTCAAAAAGTGCCAAAGAGGGGTACAAAAATATCGCCAACTCATTAGGAAGATTGGGAGAGGGTTTGACAGGAAGTGTGTAAGGCATATCATGTTGATAATTTTGAAGTCTAATAACGGTTAGGTTGCAGACTAAATTTCTCTTAAGCCAACCCTCTCCATTTATCATCAGTCCATACTCTCCAATGGTCATACCATAAAGGATAGGAACAGGGTGCATTCCGACAAAAGATTTATACTTAAAGCTCAACACCTCCCCCTCCACTCTGGCTCCATTGGGATTGGGTCTATCGAGTATAATAACAGGAATTTTATATTGGGCTGCTGCCTCCATCACATAATGAAGCGTAGAGATATAAGTGTAGAAGCGTACCCCAACATCTTGGATATCAAACACAATAACATCAATCCCTTTTAAATCCTGTTTTGTTGGTTTTTTATGTTTGCCATAGAGGGATATAATGGGAATACCTGTACTCTTGTCTCGACCATTTTTTATATGCTCTCCTGCATCTGCTTTTCCTCTAAATCCATGTTCAGGAGCAAATATTTTTTGAACATGAACCCTCTCTTGTAGAAGTCTATCCACAAGATGTTCTCCATAAATTAAAGAGGATTGATTTACAACCAATGCCACATTTTTGGATTGAAGTAGAGGTAGATATCTCCTCATATCTTCAGCTCCTGTAACGATATTCGCATTTATAATGGCTGTAAATATAAAAATAGAGAGTAGTAGTTTTTTTATCATTTTATACCGTCCTTGAACTGTCTGTATGGCGTAATTTTAGTTTGCCTTTCATGCTTAAATAGCTGTTTAATGCCCCTATATATGCCCTAGCACTTGCCAACATGGTGTCGATATTTAGACCATGTCCAATAATAGCGGGTACATTTTCATCAAATGAGACCTTGACTGTGACATTGGCAAGAGCATCCTTACCTTTACTGACTGATTTTACTTTATAATCCATTAATATGCCTTCATATCCCGAAATTCTATCAATGGTTTTAAAAATAGCATCCATACTACCATCTCCAATTCCTGCATCAATAATCTCTTTATCTTCATATCTAATGGTAATCGCAGCAGAGGGTAAACCGTTGGAGCAGTCCATCACTTGGAGTGATACTAGCTCATAAATCTGTGTTGCTTTGGTCATCTCATTGGTGACCAAGGCACGTAAATCATCATCATAAATCTCTTTTTTCTTATCGGCTAAGATTTTAAATCGCTCAAAAGAGGCGTTGAGTGCCTCATCGCTTAGATGAAATCCCAATTTACTTAACTTGTCTTTGAATGCTGCACGACCAGAGAGTTTTCCTAGAACCAGTGTATCTTTGATATCTAGTCCAATATCTTCAGGAGAGATAATCTCATAGGTCTCACGATTTTTAAGCATCCCATCTTGGTGAATCCCACTCTCATGAGCAAAGGCATTTTTACCCACAATCGCCTTATTTGGTTGTGGCTCAATCCCTGTGATGTTGGCAATTAACCTGCTTGATGGGTATATCTCTTTTGTATTAATATTAGTTTGATACTCACTAAAGACATCTTTTCGAGTTTTAAGTGCCATTACTATCTCTTCTAACGCTGCATTTCCTGCTCTCTCTCCTAGTCCATTGATGGTACACTCCACCTGTCTTGCCCCATTGGTAATGGCAACCAAAGAGTTGGCAACACCCAGTCCTAAGTCATTGTGATTGTGTACGGAGATAATGGCTCGATTTCTCACATACTCTGACATTATTTTCACCATCTCTGCTATCTCATGAGGTAGTTTAAACCCTACCGTATCGGGGAGATTAATAGTAGACGCTCCTGCCTCTATCACTGCATCTGATATCTCTTTTAAAAATCCTATATCACTACGCCCTGCATCTTCACAACTAAACTCCACATCTTGGACAAACTCTCTGGCATAAGAGACCGCATTGACCGACCTTTTAATAACCTCATCAGGAGTCATTTTTAGTTTATGCTCCATGTGAATAGGTGAGGTGGCTATAAAGGTATGAATTCTCTTTGTTTTCGCGTTAGCAATCGCCTCTCCTGCTGATTTAATATCCCTGTCGGTTGCTCTTGCCAATGAACAAACCGTAGAATTGGTCACCCTATTGGCTATTTGAGAGATGGCATCAAAATCACCTGGACTCGCTGTGGCAAATCCTGCTTCGATAATATCTACACCCAGTTTCTCTAATTGAATGGCTATCTGTATCTTCTCTTCGATATTCATAGAGGCACCAGGACTCTGCTCTCCATCGCGTAAAGTGGTATCAAATATTTTAATGGTCTCTTTGCTCATTTATGGTTTACCTTATATGTTACATACTTAAAAAAATTATCTAATATTATCTAAAAAAAGTTAACAGAAAGTAAAAATAATATACGATAGAATACGAAAAGATTTAAAAAAAGGAATAGATTATGAGACCAGAAGAGATTAAACCAGATACGGAACTCTGTACCATTATCGGATATAACGCACAGACAGGGGATAGACGACGCTATTTCAACAGAATTCTCAAAGAGTGTAATACCAATGCTACAGCGATTGCTCTTAATATTAAGGATGAGCATTTTAGATACACTATGGAGAACCTAGCAGACTCAAAAGTAACACGTATGATAATTGAGCCAGAGTTTCAAGCAGATGCGGTAGAGTATTGTGATGAGCTTGATGAGAGAGCCAAAGTAAGAGGATTGGTAGGATTTGTAGAGGTTGTTGAGGGTAAAATTATAGGATATAATCTTGATATTGCTATTGATGATATTGTAGATAATCCTGAGTTTTTTGATGAAAAAATGACGTTAGCGATTAGAATGATGCTTTTAGCAGAGCGATGGTACAAGGCTAAAGTAGATTTGGATAAAATACCAACGATTGTATAGAGAAGTATATGGAATAAACTAGGAAACGATGGCTTTAGCCTTGTTTTGTTCGGGACTAAAGTAGCCGATTCTGATAATATTAAAAAAAGGAAAAAAATTGAAAGATATAGATGATTTAAGAGCTGAGTTTGAGGCATTTAAAAAAGGTGAAGAGTTTTGTAGTGATGGAAGTTGTGAGAGTGATGAAGAGGTTGACTTAAAAGATTATCCCTCCTATACAGAAGCTCTCTATGCTCAGATAGTAGCACCCAGTGCTAGTGGTATCTATATCTCTCGTTGGGACATCAAAGAGATAGCTGATGTGGCAGGGGATTCTATGGCAATTCACCCTCGAAAACGTATGTTTGAGCTTCTGATGAAGTTTGCTGTAAGCCAAGAGCGTATGCAGTTGGTACTTGATGCCTTAGAGGAGAATATGCAGAAAAAAATAGATATATATGTAGAGTTGGGTGAGACCTTTCCACACTCAAAATCTATTTTTGATGAGAAAGTAAAAAAAGCAGAGAAGACCATTCGCTCCTTTCCCAATATTATGAAAGAGTATTTTTAGGATTATATAATTTAGATGGAAGAAAAGAAAATGATGAAAATTAATGATATATTATTTAAAATAAAAATAGCACTCTCTTTGGAGAATAAATCCATATCTGATGCTTATGCTCTAGTTGGGTATGAGATGAGTCAAAAACGACTTGAAAATATTCTAAAAAAGCACCAAGATAGGGGTTATGAAGAGGCAACCTATGAGGAGCTTGGTCTCTTTTTAGATGGATTGGTGCTTTTAAAAAGGGGAGAGAGTAGTACTCCTCAAAAAGATGATGAGGTGGTAGAGCTTACCAATAATCTAATTTTAAAAAAACTGCGTGTCGCATTAGAACTAAAAGAGCCTGAATTGGTAATTATTTTTGCTTTAGCAGAGATAACTATTACCAAGCGACAGATAGGTTCACTATTTCGTAAAGAGGGTGGAAAAAACTTTAAACCCTGTTCAGATGAGCTACTTATGGGATTTTTAGAGGGATTAGATGAGTTTTATTATGATGGGGAAGAGATTTAAATAAGTTCATCATAATAGAACCACCCACTTTGCCTCTTTAAAAATAGCCTTGGCTTTGGAGCAGAGGGGGGCTTGGATATAGATATATTTTTTTGTGATTTTACTCTCATTATATATTTCTAATTTTTGATGAAACTCCATAAGCTCTTTTGCCTCTTTTGAAAGGATACGACTTTTCTTAACCACATGAAGAATACAAGCGTAATATTTTTGGAGGTCAACAGCAAGATAAATATCTATCTTTTTACGGCTTCCAAACTCTTTTGGTGAGATAGGAGTCATAGATTTAAATATCAATTTCTCCTCTTGAAGCCTCTCTATAATCTCTTTAATAAGACTACTCATAACCTAAAGGGGCAAGGTCAATGCTCTTCCCATCATAATAGAGTTTTTTAGCAGAAATAAAGCTGTAGCCCTCTACTTCTGGTAGTTCATACACTTTATGTTTGGTTAACTCTTTATTGGAGACAATCAAAAAGCCCTGTTTGTCCATTGCGTATATTTTGTTATCAATAATAGATGCAACTGAGAAGTGAGCAAACCTAAATTTCTTTTCATTAAGAACTTTCATAGAGGAGTTTAGTTGTGAAACTAAACCATCTTTGGAAAAGACAAAAATAGAGTTTTCTGAAACTATAATTTCAGATATGGCTCTGTCAAATTCACGTTTTCCCTTATTTCCATAGGAGATAACACGATGAGGTGTTGCCGCAACTAGTGTATTTCCCACACGACTTAAAAAGATAACATTGTTAAGTGAACTTTCGGTACTAACATAAATCTCTTTGGAGAGTTTAAGCGTAGATAGGTCTAGGATACTAAGCTTTCCACTAAGTGTAGGAACCACCACCAAGTTGTCTACCTGATAGGGATTAGCAATACGGGTATCAATAGAGAATACCTTTTCAGCCTTATTATTGTAAACAATTTTATCTGTGGTTAAATCATAAATACCAAAGCTATTATCTTGAAGAATATATACCAATTTGTTATTGATAATTGTTCCTCCTACCAACGCTTTGGAAAGTTTAATTGATTTACTACTACCATCTTTTAGAGTAAGTTGACAATCACCTTTTTTATTGGCAACAATCATCCCTCCTATCGTAGAGTTAATAAAATCAAAACCTTTGGTTACACTTAGCGTAGAGAGACCTTTTTGGGTCAATACTCTCCCATTTTCGAGCGTTGCACCTGCTCGACTAAAACTTTGGATAACCCCTGCATTACTACTAGAGGCACTATAGGTTTTCTCTGGACTAAAATACTGTTTTGAACCACACCCTGTCATAACAAAGAGTGAAGTAATCCCCCAAAATAGAATCTCTTTACGCATTATTTACCTTTAACTGTGTAGTGTTTCATGATTTTTGAAAGATTATAAAGAGGTGAACTCTCCTCAATAGAAGAGAGCTCATCCTTTGCTTCTGAGATTTTTCCATTTTTTATAAGTATATGAGCATTATTCAGTAGAGCCACTTCAGCATAAAGTTTTGAACTAGCCTCTGACCCCTTCATAATCGCCAAATGATAGCCTGAAATATCCGAAATAAGCTCATTTTTACTTGAACTTAATGTTTTTAACAGCTCTGTATTGTTACTATCCATCGCATTTTTATACTCAAATAGCTCAAATAATAGAGGATTTTTATCCTTTAGCTCTGCCAATGCTGTCGTGTCTGTTCCATCTATTGAAAGCTTCATGTAGGCTTCATTTGCCGATGCTAACCGATTAGATTCTAACACATCCATCACAGCTCTACCACCAAAAAATAGAACAATAGCACCAACTGTTCCCAAAATTAAAAGTTTATATTTTTTATAAAATTTTTCAAGCTTGAAGGCACTTGCCAACATCTTCTCATCACTCTCAAACTGCTCTTTTGCTTCATTGATATTATCTTGAATACTCAATTTTCTACTCCATAACTATGTTCATTTATTTTAATTCGCATTATAGCAAAACTTTATCAAACTTTACCTCTTCACGAAATGTTGATAATCTTTAATCGTTCTCCAATCCCCTCCCCAACTAAAGCCATATTTTTTAAATATCAGTGTAGCCTTATCATTTTTCAGAAGTACGGCTCGGTCTGATGGGCTATTATTAAGATGTTGTCGCTTTTTATATTTGAGAGACATTTTATGAGAAATATGCCCCTTGCGTGAGACATAGGGGTTCTCAATTGGGTTAATATCTATCGCACGACCATAAGAGTGTTTTGACCATTTTTTAGACCCTGTGGCTTTTCTACAGTTAAATGCAGAGGTATTTCCCGCCTCTATTGACTGCCAATCATTCCCTTTAAACTCATTTACCAGCTTCATCTGATATATAGGATATTTTATTGCATACAGCTCTCTCATGATGTTTACCATATTATCAGCAATATTTTTATGCACAATAAGCTCACCAACACTCTCCTCTCCTTGATAGTTAAGATAGGTGAGTTTTAGGTAGCGTAAATCAATTGTATCCACAGGACATCCTCTTCGCCATGAGTTATTTTTTATCATTTTCTCTTTTAAATTTGACGAGATATCATAGATATAGGCTTGAAATTCAGCAAAGCTTGTGGTTAAAAGTAGGGATGTTATTATTAATATTTTTTTCATGTTAGTATGATAGTATTTTTTTCAATAAAAAACGGCATATTACATAGGTAGTTTACATTTTTTTAGGAAATGCAGACTTTAGTTTCGTAGAATAGTGGACGAGGATAAAGCCCAATGCCAATGAAATAAGCTCAAAATTTTCGGAATCGGTGTGTTTACACCCGAACTATTTTCATATGATTTTTATCTTAGGAATTCTAATTTTTTGTTCGATAAAATCGAACCTATAGATTCTAAATATTCATTCCTTAATTTATTGGCATTTCCGTCTCGGTAGGAAAAATGTTTCAAATCCCATAGGGACAAAGTTCAAAT
>JALTGP010000168.1 GCA_027076905.1 Campylobacteraceae bacterium
ACAGCAATAGCCACATCATTAGCAATTTTCAAGAATGGAACAATCCCACCTGCTGCGTGTTTATGTCCATCAATATAACTTCCCATTCCACGAACTTGTGACCAATCCCAACCAATTCCACCACCAAATTTACTTAGCAGAGCCATCTCTTTATATGCGTCAAAAATACCTTCTATGTTGTCAGGAGTTGAACCAATGTAGCAATTATGTACATTAACTCCTGCTACACTGTATGAGTGGTCATCTTCTACTTCAATATTATAGACTTTTTCTTCTATATAGCTCTCTTCTTTATCTATAATTTTCATAAAATATTCATTTTCAAACCAAAAATATCGTAAAGTAGATTTTGAAGTTTGATTAAACTTAATATTTTGAATATTTTTGTCTACACTCAATACAAACTCTTTATCTTCTCTTGAAGATATTTTTAAATGAGAGGCTTTTATAGTTGCCCATTTATGTTTTTTTGCATCTCTTTTCATATAAGGAGAGAATCCACAACGAAGAGCGATTTCAAATAGTTGTTGTATAAGCTTCTCATTTGACATAGTTAGTTGATAGCCCTCTTCCAAAGCACAGCCATCTCCTCGAATTACACCAATCAATAGGCTCTTTTGTACGCTTGGATTAGCAAAAAGTATATCATTATTTAATATTTTTTTATCAAATCCTGTTCCAACTAATTCAAAAAAGAATAGAGCTACAATCTTACTATGTACCATAATATTTGTGCTATTATCTCTATTCTCTTTAATAATAGGCTCAATATCAAATATCTTTTCTATTAATAATTTTGTCTCTTCTATATACTTTATCTCTTTTGAACCAAAGGTAAAGGTAATCTGATTTATATCTTTTGAGATATGTCCTTCTGCTAAGAAATAACCTAAAAGCAACATAAAGTCACTGTTTAACTCTATTTTATTTTTTACAGCCAATATCTGATTGTTAAAAAAGCTTCTTTCACAACTATAAAATGATGAAGATGAGCGTTTAAACATAATTTTATCTTTATGGACAATTATATTT
Source organism: Campylobacteraceae bacterium (assembly GCA_027076905.1). Classification (GTDB taxonomy): domain Bacteria; phylum Campylobacterota; class Campylobacteria; order Campylobacterales; family Sulfurovaceae; genus UBA1140. The sequence goes on from JALTGP010000168.1 coordinate 1,033, forward strand.
TTTGTTCTAACATAATCACTAATATAGATGGTATCTTTTCCTATATATTTAGGATAGGATATTGATACAAAATCACCTTTTGTTAAATCTTCTATTTTATTCCATTTTGAAGAGAATTTTTTATCTAAAAGTTCACAATCATTTTTGTATTCTCCTTTAAGTGAAAAACATTTTTTATTTTTTGATTGATTTAAAATACACTGGCTTAATTTTCTAATACATTTTATATCCTCTTTTTTCAAAGATAAAACAGGATGCTCCTCTGTAGCTTCTAAATCTCTTATTAGACCATTGATATTTAACGTTATTAGATTTTTTGCATAATCTCTAACGAAGAGTTCATAAACTTTTTTAAATCTATTTTTATGAGTAAGAACATTATCTCCTATATCAATTTTATCAATATCTTTATATCCTTGGATTGTTCTTACTTTTGTGCCTTTTGTAAAACAAGAACTAAGCTGGTGACGAGGGGTTCTTGCATTACTCAAAGTAGGTGTAGCAGCCATCACTTCAAATTTACTCAAAATATCATAAAACTTTTTTGCCCATGATTGGCAATCAAACTCATTTTGAGCCAAGAACATTGCAACACCCATAAAGAGTTGTTGAGGAAGCTCTATTGGGCTTCCCTCTTTGTTTTTAATGAGGTATCTGTCATAGAGTGTTCTTATCCCCATGTAGTTAAACTGTAAATCACGCTCTGGTTTTATGTAGGCATTTAAGTCATCTAGGTCATATTTCTCTTTAAGCCCTAATAGAATTCTTCCCTCTTTTTCTCCACACTCAAAATACTTACTTAGATGAAAGTAAGCTGTTCCTTTGATTCCACCAACGTTACGACCTACTTTGTGATAGATATCATATAGAAATAGCCGTGAAGCGACAAATGACCAGTTGGGTCTATCTATATCAATCTTGTCAACAGCTGTCTTTATAAGTGTCTGCTGAATATCTTCAGAACTCATCATGTCTTGAAACTGTAACTTCGCGTCAACCTCTAGTTCACTTTGGCTTGTACCGATTAAACCCTCTACAGCTTCTGCTGTATATTTCTGAATTTTTGTAATGTCTAGTGTCTCAATTCGTCCACTTCTTTTGACAACTCTTATCATATAAACATCTCCTTGGTATTATTCTATTTTATATTATAAATTATATATTATTACTGAAATATTAAGTGATTTAAACTGTCTACTTAAAAACTCTATCAAAAATTTTATCTACATTTTTGGTATAGTACTCAAAGTTGAAACACTCTCTAACCTGCTCTTCACTCAATGACTCACCAAGCTCTTCATCTGCCAATAAATATTGAAGATACAATGATTCACCTTTCTCATTGGTCGAAGGTCTTCCTTGTTGAATCTCTTCCCAAACTTTCATCGCATTTCTTTGAACTATTCTATACGCATCCTCACGGCTCACCCCTGCGATTGGAAGCTCTAGCAATACTCTTTGAGAAAATACAAGCCCACCAGTTAGGTTTAAGTTCTTCATCATATTCTCAGGCATTACAGTTAAATTGGCAATAACATTGTTCATACGATGCATCATAAAGTTGGTAGTAATAAACGCATCAGGCAACCAAAAACGCTCAGTTGAAGAGTGGCTAATATCTCTCTCATGCCATAGTGCTACATTCTCCATTGCAGGGTTTACATAAGCTCGAATTATCCGTGCTAGACCTGTAATGTTCTCTGTAAGAATAGGGTTTCTCTTATGAGGCATAGCAGAGCTTCCTTTTTGACCTTTGGCAAAATACTCTTCACACTCATAGACTTCTGTTCTCTGTAGGTGTCTTATTTGTACCGCAAATTTTTCTATAGATGATGCAAGAAGAGCCAAAGTAGTTGCCAGTCTTGCATATCTATCTCTATGAACAACTTGATTTGAACAAGGTTCAGCTTTTAAGCCTAACTCCTCCATCGCATACTCTTCAAGCTCTAATGGTGCGTGAGCAAAGTTACCCATAGCACCTGAGATTTGACCTACAGCAATAACCTCCATAGTCTCATGTAAATTCTTAAGATGTCTTGCCATTTCGTCATACCAAACAGCCAAGGTCAAACCAAAAGTAATAGGTTCTCCATGAATACCATGTGAACGCCCTACCATTAAAGTAATCTTATGCTCTAATGCTCTTTTTTTTATAGACTCCATAAGCATCTCTGTATCACTAATGATAATTTCTAGTGAAGCTTTCATCTGTAATGCCACACCTGTGTCAACTGCGTCTGATGAGGTCATCCCATAGTGAAACCATCTTGACTCCTCTCCAAGGCTTTCACTTACACTTGTGTTAAAAGCAATAAGGTCATGACGTGTAATCGCTTCTATCTCTTCGATTCTCTCTACGGTAAAAGAGGCATTTTCAACAATCTTTTTACAATCTTCATCAGGGATAAGCCCCAATCTATTCCAAGCTTTTATAGCTGCTTTTTCAACTTCTAACCATGCATCATATCTTGCTTGTTGTGTCCATTTTTCTGCCATTTCTGGTCTTGAGTATCGTTCTATCATTTTATGAGTTCCTTAGTGAAGAGTATCAGATTTTTATGATAGAATTCTATCCAATTAGAGTAAAAAAGAGGTAAAAATATGCCATTCGTCAAACGTCCTTTTCATGTAGAAAAACCAATCAAAGCTTTTCTATTTATTATGAAACAATTTAACTTTACACAGGGTGAAGCTCAACGTCTTATTGCCAAAGGTCGTATAATTATTGATGGTATTTCTATATATTATACAGGTCAGATTATAGAGGGTGACATTGAAATTGTCTATTTTGAACCAAAGAGTAGGGGGGTTAAACCCATCTTTGTGGACAAGAACTTTTTGATATTTGACAAACCATCAGGTGTGTTGGTTCATCCTAATACTATGGCAACTGAATACTCCATGCTTGATGAGGTACGAACCCATTCAGGACAAAATGCCAATGGAACACACAGAATAGATATGGAGACCTCTGGGCTATTTTTGGCTTCACGACATAAAGATGCAGAGCGTTTTTTAAAAGGTTCATTTGAAAAGAAAACAATTAAAAAACAATATTTAGCATGGGTAACAGGAGAGATAACAGAGGAGTTTACTGTCGAAAAATCAATCTCTGTACGTCAAGACTACAGTAACAATAAACATAAAGTAGAAATAAATGACAATGGAAAATTTGCCAAAACAGAGTTCAAACCCCTCTATTATAATGCAGAACTTGATACCACCTTGATAGAGTGTAAACCATTAACAGGACGACTCCATCAGATACGCTTACATTTGTTTCACGTGAAACATCCCATTTTGGGAGACCCTATTTATGGAACATCCTTTGAAATGACGGATAAATATCTTGATATGGCGTTAACCAAAGAGGAGAGGTTTATCGCCACAGGAGCGACACGATTGATGCTTCATGCCCATGCCCTACTATTTCCTTATGGTGCAACCTATCATATTATCTCTAGGGTTGACTTTCGTGAGCTTAAAGGGGAGATTTGTTCTAAAGAGAAAAGAGTGTTTTATAAATAATCGTAGGGTGTTGTCCCTGACAATACCCTACGGTTCTAATCCTCTTTAAGAGCCTTATACACCCCAATAGCAGAAACTACTACCACAATAACCACAAATCCTACCATCACCCAATCTAATACAGGCATTACTTCTCCTCTAATTCATTGTCACGTAACTGTCCACAAGCAGCTGATATATCAAGCCCTTTAGACTCACGTATCGTACAGTGTAGTCCATGTTTGGTTAAATACTCTTGAAATGCTTTCATCTGTTTCTCTTCGGGTCGCTTATACTCTGTACCACCATAAGGATTAAAGTAAATCAAATTGACTTTTGATTTAATCCCATTAAGCAGTGACAATAGTTTTTTAGCAGCGTCCATTGAGTCATTAATATCTTTGATGACAAGATACTCAAACATCACTCTCTTTCGATCATTGATAGGAAACTGTTTCACAGCGTCAATAATGGACTGAATGTTATAGGCTTTATTAATCGGCATTAACTGTTCACGTAACTCATCGTCAACGGCATGTAGTGATATTGCCAAATTCACCCCCAATTCAAGTTTACCCAATTTAACAATTTTACTACTCAGCCCAGAGGTTGAAATTGTTTGTCTATGTGGAGCGATTGCCATCCCATCAGGGTCAGCAAAAACGCGTGATGATTGACTCACAGCACCAAGGTTATCAAGGGGTTCACCCATTCCCATATAGACAATATTTAATCGTCTATTGGCATCAATACCATTATCTTTTTTGATAAAGCGAATCTGTTCAACTATCTCTCCTGCTGTTAAATTCGCAATAAATCCACTCTTTGCTGTCAGACAAAAAGAGCAACCAACTTTACAACCCACCTGACAAGAGATACAAACAGTGTACTTCTCTTTATGTTTCACAGAGCCATCTTCATTGAACTGCTTTTTCTTCATTAGAAGCAAAACTGTTTCAACGGTATTACCATCTTCTAACTCAAACAGATACTTGGTACTTCCGTCAAGGCTTTGCTCTTTTCGTATCATCTTTAGAGGTGCTATTCTATATTTCTCTTTTAACTCCTCTTTTAGAGCTTGGGGTAGATTCTTCATTTCATCAAAGGAGTTTACATATTTGTGGTAGAGCCAAGAGTAGACCTGTTTGGCTCTAAATGATGGTTTAATACGTTCAGATAGCTCTTCTCTAGTGTAGTCTTGTATAGATTGTTTTGGTTCTGTTCTCATTTTCTTTCTCTTTTTAAATAACACTTGTGTAGGTTCGATTTTATCGAACGTTTAAAATTTGTCTTCTAGCACTATTCGATAAAATAGAATCTACCTATTTTTTATCAAATTATAGCGAAAAACCACCTCCTTTAGGTGGTGGATGAAAGTGGTAGATTTTAAGAAAAAACTTTAATAACAAAATTAAACATTCTATAATTCTTTTTTCGCTACAATAACCCTATGTGAGGTACAGCATACCTACGAAAACCAAGTAGTCGCAGTCTTCACAAAAAACTTAGTCTAGGCAGGTCATGTCGGACTATAAAAGCTTCCTCAATATCCTAACATTAGTTGGGAGTTCGGAAGAATCCACCTTCTTTAGGGGGTGGAGTTGTCAATTTTGTATATAAACTGTCAATCTAGCCATTGCCTCGTTGTGATTGTCTATAAAATCTTTATGGGCATTTGCATTGCAATAGTTGGTTACAATAAACGCACCTGCCACGGGGATATTAAAATGTTGTGCCACTTTTATTACCGCAAAATACTCCATGTTCTCTAGTCCAATATGGTTCTTTAGATAGTATGGTGATAGATTCTCATCTGTAGTGATATAGTTGGAGGAGTTAACCACTGTTTCATCTGAAATATTGTCAGAAGTTGACACCATGTTATCTATTGGGGTATAGGCTTTGGCATTAAAAAATCCATTTTCAATATTGGAAGCTGTTTTGGATTCGACAATATCAAATATCTTATGTCTACCATACGACCCTGCCGAACCTACAAAAAATAGAAAGGGAGGAGGGTTCTCCATACAGAGCTTTGTTAAGTTAATACTCATATCTATCAACCCTATTCCCATCGGTTTTGCAAACTCAAATGTTTCTCTCTCTCCTGCACAGATAAACATCTTATATCCTCACAGGAATATTGTTCTTACGAAGATAACGTTTTAAATCCATAATATCAATCTCTCTAAAGTGAAAGATAGAGGCTGCTAACGCAGCGTCAGAGTTACCAATCGTAAATGCCTCTTTGATATGCTCCATCGTACCTGCTCCACCACTGGCAATAATAGGAATATTAACCACTTCGGCAATGCGTGAGTTTAAATCATTGGTAAACCCTGCTTTTGTTCCATCACTGTCCATCGAGGTGACAAGCAGTTCTCCTGCTCCTCTCTCATAAGACTCTTTTGCCCACTCAATTGCATCTATCCCTGTATCATTTCTTCCACCGTGGGTAAAGATATGCCACTTATTATCGCCCACTTTTTTAGCATCAATTGCTACGACAATACATTGTGAACCAAAACGCTTTGCCCCTTCATTAATAAACTTAGGTCGCTTAATTGCAGCAGAGTTGATGCTTACTTTGTCACATCCCACATTGAGAAGTTTATAGATATCATTAAGTTCACGAATTCCTCCTCCCACTGTTAAAGGGATAAATACCTCTTTTGCAACCTCTTTGACCACATCGACAATAGTAGCACGTCCCTCATGCGTCGCCCCAATATCCAAAAAGGTAATCTCATCAGCACCCTCTATGTTATAACGTTTAGCAACCTCAACAGGGTCTCCTGCATCTCTGAGTCCTACAAAGTTTACACCTTTGACCACACGTCCATTATCTACATCAAGACAAGGGATGATTCTTTTTGCAAAATAGTCCATATTAATCCTATACTCTTTAACTATTAATTTTTATGCCATTATAGTAGATTTTTCTGATAGTGCTATTTCTTATTATTAATAATATAAAAAAAATAATCACATTTTTTTTCACTTTGAATCAAAATCTGTTATAATTTAAGAATTATAAAAAAGGAAAATCATGAAAAAAGCATTTAAACTACTACTCTTCTCTACTCTTTCTCTCTTTGCCATTGTGGGATGTGCCACTGAAAAAGAGAAGGATATTAAGCCCTCTACTACCAATACAGACAGATTTAGAACCATCAATGCCCATAGAAATTCCCAAAATATGAGTGTTGTTTGTACCAATTGTAGAGCAAAATTCAAAATATCACTTCATGCGATGAAAAGTGGAGCAACCGTCAGATGTCCTGTATGTAAGCATCTTTATCGAACTGGTCAGCACTAATGTATTTCCCAATTGTATCTCGTAAGAAGATGACTATCTAAAGATAGTCCCCACGCTCACACAGCAGAGTAAACTCACAATATTGACAACGGCTCACCTCATCACAACGTGAGGCGACCACCCTATTCATCGCTTTTATCTCTGAAATATGCTCCAAAAGTACCTTTGTTTTTTCCTCTAGTAGGGTAATGGGGCTTAGGGTATCATTTCCAAATAACTCTATAAAAGCCAACTCTATATTCTGATATTGTGACTTTAGAAGCTCATGGTAGATGCTCATCTGAAAATCAGTGAGCTTCTCTAGGTTTTTAGTTCGGTTTGCCTCTTTGATAGAGCCACTCTTATAGTCCAAAATCAAGGTATGCGTATCGGTTTGGTCAACCCTGTCTACGATTCCTTTAAATTGAATCCCTGCTATTTCGCCTATGAGATGTTTCTCTCTCTCTCTCACTCGCCATCCTGATTTGAAGTGATGCACTTGATTTTTGATAAATTTAACTAATTTGGCTCTCCATAAGAGCTTGGTATAGGTTATTTTGGGACTACTGCTCTCTAGTAGCTTGTCCAAAAGTTTATCCATACTGCTTTTCATCTCATCAACAGATGAAAAAAATTCCCTCTCTCGAAATAGCTCCTCTTGGAGTTTGTGGAGAAACTGACCTTCGTTTATCTCCTCTTCCTCTTTTTTTGTTAGCCTCTTCTCATAGGTGTAGTAGTATTTTCGCCGACAGTGCAAAAAGCTCTTTAGGCGTGTTGCTGACCATGTAATCTCTATCGCCTTAAAATTTTCGATAATTGGGTCTACTATGGGCTTTACTAGTGTTGGCTCGTCATAGAGTAGCGTCAAGTCAGCCTCAACCATCTCCCCTTGGGATAGCCCCAACTCATAGAGATAACCTGTGGGCATTTTGTTGGCACTTAGACTGTAGACAATCACCGCCTCTTGGGCAGATTCGAGCAGACGTTTGTAAATTTGCTTCTGTAACGCCTCTCTGTCATTTTTAGTTGGCAGATTAGCAAATTTTCTCAAAGAGGAGTTTAAAAAGGCATCTTTATCAGGGATAGAGGGGACAATTCCATCATTAAAATCAACCACAATAACCCCCCTAAATACAACCCCTCTGGTTTCCAACGCCCCCATTACGGTTACTTTTCCCCCATGTACATCATCCAAGCGTATGGTGTGAAGCTCTTTTAACCACAAAAAAAGCCATACAGAGATGCTTCGTTTTACCTTTTTGAAGATACGTTTAAAATAGCGATAACGCTCCTCAACCACACTGCGTCCTAAGTCCAAATCAAAAATATCCATTAGTTTAAAAAACTGCTCAATCCCAACCTCTTGTTTGGGTGAAATATTTTGTAACTCCTCCTGCTCTATCGCATATTTTTTAAGTAGTAGTCGGCTTTCATCAGAGAAGCTTTTCCAGTAGTTATCAATCGCCTCAAAGCGTTTATAGGCTCGGGTCTGAACATAGTCAAACCCCATCGCAAAGTTTAGATTGTCTAGCCTATCATAGATACAAAGAGCATCTTTTAGCTTCTCATCGGGTAGTATCACCACAATATCCTCAGGAGCAATCCCCTTTTCTACCATCTGTTGAATGGAGCTAAAAACCAAAGGAATTTGAGCCAATCTCTCCTCTACAGCAAACACCTTGGCGTTAATCTTTTGAACCGTAGGCTCTTGGAAAAGAATCTGTTTGGTTGAGACATCAAACGATACCATACTCTCTTTTGGCAAAACAATTCCCATCTCCAAAAATCTATCTTGTACCTTTTGGTTAAACTTACTTGTCTGCATATGAACAACAAACTCCTTATGCTGGGCTATCTTCTCAATCAAAGAGAGTTCAAAATGGCTCAAATAACCCTCTAGGTAGAGTTCAAACCCATCATAACTCTGTACAAATCCTAGATTTAGTTTGTACTCACTTGGTACAAAGACCCTATCAATAAATTCCCTCTCAAAGAGAAGTCTCTGATAGTTTTTGAGCAGAGCTTCAAGCACATCAATATGTTCAGAAAACTCCACATAGGCATCCCCCTCGACCAAATCATCAAACGAAACATTCTCATGACTTAGTTCCTCAAAAAAGCTAAATATCGCATCGCTTTTGGTAAAAAATCGTAACAAGTCTCGGTTGATTTTAAGCCTATCAAAATCCTCAAAGTGAGTTGCCTCTTGAAGAAGCAATCTACGTTGAATCGCATCTATCATAGTAAGTTGAGGCAGAACAATAGCACGTCGTTCAAACTCATCAATTCTCATAAAAGTCGGCAAAAGAGTGTTATGTTCTCTCTCTTTATGTTTCTCTTGGCGTATGGCACGAGAGGTGGCGTATATTTTTACTGTTTTCATGGATATAAGTATAGCATCTTTTTTAAAACTGATTACTCTTTAATATCTATTCATTTTAGATATAATTTTGAAAAAATAATGAAAGCATTAAAAGTATGAAGAGTATGAAAAAAAATTTTGCATTAATAGGAGCATCGGGTTATATAGCTCCAAGACATATGAAAGCAATTAAAGATACAGGGAATGACCTAGTAGCAGCCCTTGACCCTTATGACGGAATAGGAATTATGGACAGTAATTTTCCCCAAGCAGATTTTTTTACTGAATTTGAACGATTTGATAGATTTGTAGATAAATGGAGAAGAAATACAGGAAAAAAGATAGATTATGTCTCTATATGCTCTCCTAATTATTTGCATGATTCTCATATTCGTTTTGCATTAAAAAGTGGTGCTGACGCTATATGTGAAAA
>JALTGP010000169.1 GCA_027076905.1 Campylobacteraceae bacterium
TTCAAGTAAAGAGATTCGTTTTCCTGATATTTTGATAATCTCTGAGGCTCTTCCTAATAGCAAAAAACCATCTTTTTTTATCTCTATGATATCGGTGGTGATAAATGGTTTGTTGACTTTTACTAGATTCTTTTCTATTAAAAAGTTTGAGATATAGGGGGAGTCTACTGATAGTCTATCTTTAACTTTATTTACCTCTACATTATCTAGTGGTTTCCAGAGTTCATCATCATTTATCTTGTAGCCAATTCCTCCTGTTTCGGTTGAACCAAAGAGTTGATATATGGTGACTCCTAATTTTTCATGTAGAGATTTGGCTACCTCTTTATCTAGTTTTCCTGTAGAGCTTAAAAAGATTATATTGGGATATTTTTGATTGATATTTAGTCTGTTTAATACTTTTAAAAATACAGGATTGGTGATACATAGAGTCTTTTTATCTTCAGCTAATGTTATTAGTTCATAAGGTAAAAACTCCTCTTTTAACACCACTTCTGCTTCCAAAGCTCTAGGGAGTAATACTCCTGCTAAAAAACCATAGATATGAATTAATGGTACAGTTACAATGGCACGCTCTATCCTTAAATGAGCAAATAGTTTTTTTAAAACCATAAGCTCTTTTGTAATATTTTCTTTGCTCTTTAATGCTCCTGTTGGTTCACCTGTTGTTCCTGAAGTAAAAAATATAGCAGATGTTTTTTGGGGTAAATTATCAAAATCAATAGAGTCTACCCTAGGTGCAATAGAGCGTATGTTTTTATCATACAGTATAGGGATAATCCCTTTTTCAAAAGCTTGATGTAAAGTGAGGTACTGTTTGTCTTTTCTCATATCGTTAAGAGTTAATGTTTTATCTTGACCTATATTAAGTTCATCTTTATAATCTGATGTAGATATAACTCCCTCTGCTGACTTGTATATTATTCTATCCAATTTTTTATCCTATCTGTATAAGATTTATCAAAGATGTATGCCATGAAAAAACCACCATAGATGGCTGAATTTTTACTAACTAATGGACTATTTTTAAATGAGCTTCCTCGTAAGCTATAATGTCTTACAAAAGAGCCTATCCAAAAATTATCAAATTTTTTTGATATACCCATAGAGGTTTTATATCCACTATATCCAGCTTTAGCCTTGTAGTAGTCACGTCCTATCATAACATCATTGGGTTTTACTCCATAGATATAATCATGATATTTTTGATTTGCAAAAACACCACCTGTATGTAGTTGGAAGTTATACCCATCGGCAAAATCATACTCAAAAGAGAGTTTTGGGTCATATATATATCCTCGGTAATCTACCCCTTTAAAATCAGAAGAGATTACAGCACGAATAGGAAAATCAAATTTAAAACTTAGACCATCTTTATCATAAAGGGTATAAACCAGTGCAGGTCCTATCTCTACAGATGGGTCTAAGTCACTCATTTTATCTCTAGCTCCTGAGCTATTAACAGGCAATGAACCACTTACACTTAATCGAACACTTAATGATTTCCAATCAAAAATATCTTGTTGTAATCCATCGCCATCTATCTCTAAATTTTCACTACGATATGCAATATAAGGGTAGGGGATATATCTAGTATTGTTTATGTTAGAGCCTAGATAGTCGGGGTAGTACATAGCCCCTATACCCATACCCAAATCTAACTCAGAGGCATTTAGTGCCAAACTGTTTGATAGTAGCAGTCCGATGATTATACTTTTGTTCATGCTTGTCCTATTTTTTGAATCGTCTAAGAAGTGACCATAATAGTGGACCATATCTTACTAGTAGTGAAAAAATCTTTTTCATATTTATCTCCTTTATTTTATTTTTGAAAATATCAGTGATGTATTGATTCCACCAAAGGCGAAGTTATTATTCATCACATGATTGATACTCTCTTTTCTATGCTCTCTTATGTAGTCTAAGTCAGCACAGTTGGGGTCTATATTATCAAGATTTCTGTTTGCAGGGAGTAGTCCCTTATTGAGTGCGATAATAGAGATGATAGATTCAACCACACCACAACCACCAAGTAGGTGTCCCATGTAGCTTTTTGTACTACTTATGGGTACATTTTTACCAAAAATCTTATAGGTAGCGTGTGACTCCTCTATATCACCTTTTTGGGTAGAGGTTGCATGGGCATTGATATAGCCTATATCTTTAGGTTGTAAATTTGCATTTTGAAGAACGATGTTCATTACATTTCCCATTCCTTCTCTGGATGGGGTTGTTAAGTGGTTTCCATCACAAGTAGTAGCATACCCTGTAAGTTCAGCATATATTTTAGCCCCTCTTTTTTTGGCATGTTCATACTCTTCAAGTACCAATGTCCCTGCTCCCTCTCCGATGATAAGACCATCTCTGTCTCTATCAAAAGGTTTTGGGGTTAGGTGTGGATTGTCATTGTACCCTGTACTGGTGGCCGAAATCACTTCAAAAACACCTTCTGAGAGATAATGAAGCCCCTCTGCTCCACCTACAAACATGATATCCGACATACCATACTTGACAGATTCATATCCTGTTCCTATCGCTTGTGAGGAGGAGGTACAGGCTGAACAGGTGGGAATATTACGACCTTTTATATTGAACATTGCAGCTAGGTTAGCTCCAACGGTGTGGCTCATCGCTTTTAGAAAGAGCATAGAGTTTTGACCTTTGAAACTTTTGTTGGTGTAGACCGTACTTATCCACTCCATTAGTGTCTCATTCGCTCCCATGGTTGACCCAAAAGATAAGCCTGTTCTTAAATCTTGGATTTGGCTCTGTTCTAGTTGGCTATCATCAATGGCTCGTTGCATACTTTTCGCACTCATTAGGGCTACTTTTCCCATAGAACGTCTGTACTTTCTTGGGATATCTTGGTAGTCTTGATTTGCAATAGGTGCTGCGATAATGGTAGCAATCCCTGCTATCTCTTCTCTCCAACTCTCTATGATTTTTATACCTGATTTATTTTGGAGGATACTCTCTGTGAGTGTGGGAATATCATCTCCAATAGGGGATAAAAATCCAACACCTGTAACAACTACACGTCTCATCGTGCCAATCCGCCACTAATATTTATCACCTCAGCCGTCATATAGGTATTTGTTGATGCAAAATATACAGCATGGGCTATCTCTTTGGGCTTTGCATATCTCTTTAGAGGGATACTTTTTGTTATCTCTTTGTTGATATCTTTTGTCATATCAGATTCTACTAAACCAGGGGCTACACAGTTGACTGTTATTCTATATCTTGCTAGTTCCAGTGCCAAACTTTTGGTAAAAGCGATAATCGCACCTTTTGAGGCTGAGTAGTTTGTCTGTCCCATATTTCCTACTATTCCCGAGATAGAGGAGATATTAACAATAGCACAATCTTTTTTCTTGATAAATTTTGGAAGTAATGCTTTTGTAACACGAAACATTCCATTTACATTGGTATCTATCACCTCTTCCCACTCCTCATCACTCATCCAAAAAAATAGATTATCTTTTGTAATTCCTAAGTTATTAATAAGTACATCTACTTCTATATTTTCAAGTGTTTCTTTTATATTTTGGCTATTTTTACTTTCAAAAGTTAAAATCTCTCCATTATTGTCTATCTCTTTTAAAATCTCTTTGGCTTTTTCTTCGTTACTGTTGTAGTGAATATATACAAAATATCCATGATTTGCAAACTCTTTAACAATGGCAACACCAAGTGACCCTGTAGCCCCTGTTACTAATACTTTTTTCATTACATTTGACCTTGTTTTTTATATCTATAATATATAATGATTGTATCCAAAAATCTTAAAAGTATTCTAAAAAAAATCTCTATAAAAGTAAAAAAGAACAAGATGTTTAGTATCTATTATTGGATATAATATATTAATTTTTAAGCCTAAAAGGTAGTAGTCATGATAACAACACAAGATGTAAAAGAGAAGATAATAGCAGGGTTAAACCTAGAAGATATGAGTCCTAATGAGATTGAAGATGATGATGCACTTTTTAATGAAGGCTTGGGATTGGACTCTGTAGATGCGATAGAGCTTATTGTTGTTTTGGACAATGAATATGGAATAAAATTTGAAAATATGTCAGAGCTAAAAGATATCTTTGCAACGGTTGAGAGCTTGACTAAATATATCAATGAAAATATAAAAAAGTAGATACTATATGATTGCAACAGATAGCCTAAAAAAGGTACTTATAGAGGGCTTGTCTCTTGAGGATATAGAGCCAAGTGAGATATCAGACAATGATGCCCTTTTCAATGATGGATTGGGTCTTGATTCGGTTGATGCCATAGAATTAATAGTGATTTTAGATAATGAGTATGGCATTAAATTTAAAAATATGGAAGAGGCAAAAGATGTTTTTGTTACGATTCAAATATTAACTGACTATATCAATGCCAATAAAAAATAGAGAAGTTTATCTACAGGGTATGAGTGCTTGTTGCTCTGCTGGTATAAGTGTGGATGAGATGTTCTCCTCCACACTCTTAGGTAGAACGGGTGTGAAAAAGCATCAAGGATTTTTAGACAATGAAGAGCTTAGTGCCATAGGAAAAATAGATAGTAACTGTAGTTTTAATGAGCTAATGATAGAAAAAGTAGAAGAGATACTAGAGCATTCAGAACTCGAAGATTTTACCAATACTTTTTTAGCCATTGGAACATCTGTAGGAGGCATGGCATGGGCAGAAAAACAGTTTATAAAAGATAGTGGAAGCTACAAAAATATAAAGCTTGAAAAGCAGTCTATCTACTCCATCTCTCATACTCTAAATCAAAAATTCAACTTCAAAGACTCTATCACATTTTCTACAGCGTGTACCTCTAGCTCAAATGCAATAGTGTTTGCCAAAGAATTAATAGAGGCAGGAGCATATGATACGGTCTTGGTGCTAGGAGCAGACTCCATTAGCTACACAACGGTCAATGGTTTTAATGCATTGGGTGTATTATCCTTTGAAATATCTACTCCATTTGATGCCCATAGAACAGGTATGAATGTAGCAGAGGGGATAGGGGCAGTACTGTTTGGCGTTCAGCCAAGTTGGATTAAACTAGCAGGTGTTGGTTGTAGCTCTGATGCTTATAATATAACCAATCCACACCCCGATGGTAATGGTGCAAAACTTGCGATGAAAAATGCCCTAAAGAGTGCTAAGTTAAGTGCTAATCAAATCGACTATATTAATGCACATGGAACAGGTACAGTTGCCAATGATAGCTCAGAGGGAAAAGCGATAGTAGAACTTTTTCCTGATAGACCCTATGTAGGCTCAACCAAATCCATCACAGGTCATACCTTGGGTGCTTGTGGTGCTATAGAGGTTATTCTCTCAGCGATGGTCTTAGAGCAACAGATAGTACCCTCTAATTTCAACTTAAAAGAGGAGGAGTTGGAGAGTTTGAATTTACCAAAAAATAATATTAAAAAAAAGATAGAGTTTGTCCTCTCTAATGCTTTTGCTTTTGGTGGAAACAACGTCTCTTTGATACTTCAAAAGGTTAAAAATGAAAATTAATCTAAAAATCATATCTGCATCTTTTGTCTCTGCTGATGAAAAATGTGAAGAGTTAGAGGAGAAGAGGCTCGTTCCCAAAATGATGTTAAGAAGAAGACTCACTAGAGGAGCGAAAATTGCTATCTATTTGGCTTCAAAAGTTGGCTATAAAAATGAGAGAATTATTTTTGGTTCTGCGTATGGTGAGGTCAAAGCTACTGTAGATATTGTAGAATCTATTTATAATAAAACACTATTAAGTCCAACAGCATTTCAAAACTCTGTACACAATACACCTGCATCCTATCTCTCTATATTATCTGAAAACCAAGCAGAGGTGACAACCGTTTCTGACCTCTTTAACACCTCTCTTTCGGTTTTAAAGACAGGAGCTATTAAAGCATTAAGAGGAGATAAACTGTTACTTTTAAATGTTGACGCTTTTAATTTTACAGGAGTGAAAGATATAAATATATGCTCTATATCTAAACTCGAAAGTGGTGTAGCATTGATGGTAGAGATAACAGATGAAGAGGCAAATATCTCTATTGATAATCAAAAAAATAGTGAAATATCTCCCTCTTTGTGGCAGATGTTAGAGATTTATAATAAATCAAAAAAATTAGATAATCCTATTGTAGAGGTAGAACTATGATAGCTGATATCAATAGACTTCCACACCAAGCTCCTGTACGGTTTGTAAAAGAGGTGATAAAGGATGGAGAGAATGATGCTATCTGTATGTTAGAGTTTTTAGAGAAACCAACTTTATCTGCGATAGTAGAGGGTGCTGCTCAAAATGTTATCTTTATTGCTTCATTATATAGAGTGTATGATGGTGGAGTACTAACAGGAATGAAAAATATCTTATGTCATGAAAAGTTAGAAAAAGGAACATATAGAATAGAGAGTCAAATATCTGCTCAATTGGATAACTTTTGTATCTTCTCCTTTAAGCTTTTTCAAGATGAAAAAGTTATGGTAGAGGGTGAGTTTAATGTTGTAATGAAACAAAGAGAGAATTAATATCTATAATATAAAAAAAATCTATTACACTCTAAAATATGCCTTGCTAAAAGAGTTTATCTCAATGTTTCGAAACAAAAGTGCATTGTTACCACTTTTTATAATGCCCATGATGTTTATATTGATTATGTCTTTAGCTCAACAGGATATCTACAAAGAGTATACCAATGCTGATATCTCTTATGTGATTGTTAATCTTGACAAAGAGGCTAAATCCAAAAAGTTTATTGAAAAATTACGAGAAGATAAGCAACTTATTTTTGTAGAAAAAAAGACCATAGAAGAAGCCAATAGTTTGACCTTGGATGAGGTTTATAAGTTTACACTTATTATTAACTCTGATTTTTCAAAAAATCTTTATAAGATAAATGCAAAAAATTTAATAGAGGTATATACTCCATCTATTACCAAAGCCCATCAAATTTTATATTTTAAATCTAAAATAGTTCAAAATATTATGGCTGTGAAGATAAAAAAAATGGTAGACTCCATGACAATGTTTAACGATGAGGTCAAAATGACAACAGCCGATGATATCATTCATACGCATTATCTTTATCGTAATAAAAACAGAAATGAAAATAGTAGTAAAATACCTACCTCAACTCAGCAAAATGTACCTGCTTGGATTGTCTTTTCTATGTTTTTTGTGATTATCCCTATCGCCACACTTCTGATTACCGAGAGAGATGATGGTACACTAGATAGATTAAAAGCAATGAACAGTTCAAAATCCATACTATTTATCTCCAAAATCATCCCCTATATGATTATCAATCAGCTTCAACTCTATAGCATGATACTCGTAGGTGTGTTTATTGTTCCTCTGTTTGGTGGAGATAAATTGGATATCAATATTGATTTTTTGGCTCTGATAATTATCTCTACAGCCATTAGTTTTGGGGCAGTTAGTTTTGCTATTTTTCTCTCAACGCTTATGAAAAGTATCGAACAAGCTTCTATTGTTGGGGCATTGAGTGGTGTCCTAATGGGGGCAATTGGAGGTATAATGATACCAAAACTAGTCATGCCACCACTGATGCAAGATATGACAGTACTCTCTCCAATGGCTTGGGGACTAGAAGGAATGTTAGATATTTTTATTCGTGAATTAGGAGTAGCATCCATCCTTTATGAGTCATCTGTTTTAGTACTTTTTGGTATAATTTCCTTAATATTAGCATATGGAAAAAAATTATGAGTTTAAAAGAAAATTTAAAAGAGATGATTGTTCGTGAATGTGATAAAGATGTAGAGCCTAGTAGTATAAAAGATGATGATATTATCTTTGACCCAAAACACCCATTGGAGCTTGATTCTTTAGACTCATTACAGATATCTATGGCACTTCAAAATGATTACAATATTAGATTAACAGACCCTAAAGAGGCTAGAAGAGTGATGGAGTCTATTAATAGTTTAGCCGAGTATATCGAGTCTCACAAGTGATATATATAGAGGGTTATGGACTAATAAGTTCATTGGCAAAAAGTGCAAAAAAATCAGTTAAAAACTTAAGAGAAATCCCTATTGAACCAGTAGAGATATCAGGGGGTAAATATTATAAAATATCAGATACTAAAGCCTTGGAGTATTATGAAATTATAGAAGAAGTTATCAATCAAGCGATAGATAATAGCCAACTAACCCAAGAGGAGCTTAGAGATACGGCTCTATTTATTGGAACATCTTCGGCTAAACTACCTCTCAATGAGTATCATGCAAAAGAGAGTGGAACTCTTTTAAAAGATTTAGATATGAGTGAGGTTTGTACGATTATCGCCAATAAAATTGGTATGGAGAGTTATCAAGTCATGGTCTCAACAGCCTGTACATCTAGTTCAAACGCTTTAATTCAGGCAAAAGAGATGATAGAGAGTGGACTTATCCAAAAGGCTATGGTGGTAGGGGTTGAGCTTTATAATGAGTTAACTATCAAGGGATTTGACTCCTTTATGTTACTCTCTAAAAATAGTATAAGACCATTTGACAAAGATAGAGATGGTCTTGTTTTGGGTGAAGCATTATCAGCCGTGGTATTGGGTAAAAAGAGAACAGAGTTTGAGTTGGTGGGTGGTGTGATAAAAGTAGATACAACCTCTGTTACCTCTCCACATTCCAATAACTTAAAAGAGGTGATGTATCAAGCGATAGAGAGTGCCAATATCTCAGTAGATGATATAGTTCTTATTAAAGCTCATGCAACAGCTAGTAATCAAAATGATATTGCTGAAGCCCAAGCTATTAATATTTTATTTAAAGATAAAATACCTCCTGTCTTAACCCTAAAGCCCTATATCGGTCATACTATGGGAGCGTGTGGTACAAATGAACTGGTACTTCTTTTGGAGAGTCTCAATCAAAATTTTATCCCCAAAAGTATCAATTTTGATACGATGGATGAGTCAAATGGATTGTCTCCAAACCTAGAAGAGCTAGACGCAAAAGAGGGTTACTATCTACTTAACTATTTTGGTTTTGGTGGAAACAATAGCTCTTTACTTATAAAGTATGAGGTCTAATATGTATATCTACTCTTTTTCAAATATTACCCAGATAGTCAAAGATAAATTAAGTGATAAAAAAATACTTTTAAATAAAAAAATAAATAGAAGTGATAACTTTATAAATTTAACATTAGCAGGAGCAGAACAGTGTGTCAAAGAGCAAAAACTGCCAAAAGACACATCTATCTACATAGCAAGTCATAATGGAAATCTTAACACAACGTTAAAGGTGCTAGATACTATTTTTATTCAAAAAAAACTACCAATGCCATTTAATTTTTTAAACACCGTTAACTCCATTAAACTTTTCTATATTGCCAAAAGATTCGAACTGGAGGGCAAGGGAATTTTTGTGGATAGTTTTGAATCAGCATTTCCTCAAGCATTGGTAGATGTTAGACAAGGCAAAAGTGTACTTCTTGGTGTTGTTACTGAGGCTATATCAGATTTAAATTTACATAGAGAAAAATTTGGAGCAGGGGAGATAGTCGAGAGTAGTAGATGGTTACTGCTCTCACCTAAAATCATAGATAGAAAAGAGATAGCAAAAGTAGAAGAGTTTAACCTGCAACGCTCTACGACAGCCAAAAATTTGGAAGAGGAGATTTTTTTATTTTTAGAGAGTGACAAAAAAGAGTTTGATTTCCAAGGCAAGAGCTTATCTTTTCAACTTCAAAAGAGTTAATCTAAGTACTCTTAATATGTTTTGAAAAAACAGTTTACTATGAATTTTAGAGAGACGCAGATTGTCTTCTACCTTATCAAAATGTGAAACTCTAGTCCCTTTAGGTGGGTAGTAAACCTCTATCTCCACCTCTTTTATCTCTTTTTTTGACCATAAATGTTTGACCAGAACCTCTATCTCCAAATCATAGTGATTGTGGGTGAGTTCCAAATCCAATATAGAGAGAGGATAGCCTCTAAATCCACTCTGCGTGTCACCTAGCCACTTTCCCGTTTCTGTCCATATCCAAAAATTAGAAAACTGTCGTCCAAACTTTGAGGAGTTAGGAACATTCTCTTCAAATTTTCTATTTCCTATAACAATATTCCCATTTTTTAACAGAGGTAAAAGATGTGCTACCTCTTTTGGATAGTGTTGACCATCTCCATCAATGCTAATAAGATATTCAAAACCTCTTTCTCTTGCCTCTTTAGCTCCTCTAAGTATTGCCAACCCTTTACCTTGGTTTTTCTCATGTCGCAAGATAGTTAGATTTGTATCAGTTTCAAGTAGAGAAGAGACCTCTATATCTGAACCATCATCAACAACTATCACAAACATATCAAGCAAAAGGGAATCTTTTATAACATTTTTTATAGTTTTTGGGTTATTGTAAACTGGGATAACAATGCAAACATGGTTCATAATCAAGAGCCTTCTAAAGTAAAGATAGAAGATATTGTACTTGAAAAGTGGTATAGAGTTACTTGATGTAAATAAAAAAGAACTGAAAACTACGGAAAAACTCTTAAGACTCCTAAAGTATGGGCTTCTAAATTTATGATAAAAATATTTTCTGAAAAATTATTAAATTCAAACTCCATAATTGTGGGCTTTGAATATTTTTCCGTAGTTTTCAGTATAAACTCTAAACCT
>JALTGP010000170.1 GCA_027076905.1 Campylobacteraceae bacterium
ATGCTCTCATTGCCAAAGGAATTCCATGAGAATCTTCTGTTATCATCTCTAACATTACTTGATTTAAATCTGGTCTATGGTCTTTACTATACCCTTGTGTAATATGTACCACTCCCTCTTTTTTCTCTTCATTTGAGTTATATTTCCCATCAACATGAATCGCTGTAGAGTCTAAATGGTGGTACTTTGCTTCTAAATCTATATTTGAAAATGCTTTTGTTGATATAAGTGAAAAGAGTGGAGTAACTCCATAATCATAAAGTGAATCTAAAGCTCTTCCTAATACTGTATCATTTAAATTATTTGGCTCAATCCCTTTTTTTATTAGTAGGTCTAAGGGCTTATTTTCAAAGAATTGAGGAACTAAATAGAGCTGTCGATTGGCAAATCCTAATCCATTGAGTATCATCGCCTTAACAGCTTCTCCTATCGTTACTTTTCTCTCATTTTTGTCTTGCTCTATTGCGTTATCTATACTCTCTACTATTCCTAGCTCATCTATCATTGATGATACTAATCCTAAATGTTCTAATGTTTGGGTTTTATATTCTGTCATGGCTTTTTTAAAGCGTATTTTAGCAGATTTTCTTTATTATTTTTTTTTGGGGATGGGGGTGGGGAATGTCAGTTACATTATAATTTTCATAATATAGAAATAAGGTAGTAACATGCAAAAACTTATTGATGCTAATCTCGTAAGATCAAAAAAGATTAATAAAATCGAAAAAATCAAAAATACCAAAAGCATAACTCAAGCAATGGAAGATTTGAAACAGTATGCCTCTTTGGGTTATGATGCGATTAGCAAAGAAGATTTTTCTTACTACTTTAAATGTTTTGGTGTATTTGATAAATCTAAAGAGAATGGGAAAAACTCTTTTATGATACGGGTGAGAATTCCTGGTGGACAACTCTCTGCCACTCAAGCCAAGGTGTTGGGTAAGGTGGCACTAGATTATGGTAAAGATGGTATTGATTTGACCACACGAATGCAAGTAGAGATTAGATATTTGAGCATTAAGGATTTACTAACAGTCTTAGAAAAATTGGACTCTGTAGGACTCTCTACCTACCAAACAGGTATTGATAATATTAGAAATATCTTGACCGACCCTCTTGATGGGGTGGCTTGTGATAATATTATCGAGGCGATGCCAATTCTAAAAGAGCTTCAAAAAACTTTCTTTAAAGTAGAGAAAGATATTGGTAAGCTTCCTCGAAAATTTAATACGGCAATCTCAGGAAGTCTTGCCAACCGATGTAATATTATTGGACATGACTGCTGTTTCTATCTAGCCGAAAAAGATAATGGCTATGGATTCAATGTAGCATTGGGTGGGAAAATAGGTGAGGTGGCAGAAAAAGCTAATGTATTTTTAAAAGATTCTGACGAGGTGATTCTCTTTTTTACTCACTTGGTCAAAATATTTAAAGCCTATGGTTTTAGAGACAATCGAACCAAAAACAGACTATTTTTTCTAATAAAAGAGGTAGGTATGGAGGCTCTAATAGATGCCATCAAACAGAGTGCCAATTATGATTTTAAAACAGCAGGTGAAGAGGTACAGAAAAGAGACATGTTTAATGCAAACCAAGGGAGTATCGCTCAAAAAAATGGCTCTTGTGCCATGCATATGGTGATTCCTACAGGACTGTTTAAGGGAACAGCAATGATAGAGGTGGCAGAGTTAGCCAAAACTTGTGGAGATGAACGAATTCGTATTACTTATGAGCAGAACTTATTTATATTGGGAGTTAAAGATAAAGAGCGTTGTTTGAGTAGCGATATTTTTAAACAGTATAGAAACATTGACACCCCTTATATCAATAACCTAATCACATGTATCGGTAAAACCAACTGCCAATATGGACAAATCAATACCAAATCAACGGGCAAAGAGTTATCTGCCTATCTTAATAAACATGTAAACCTTCCCAATGATGCAGTCGTCAGACTCTACTTTTCAGGATGTCTTAAAGGGTGTGGGCTTAATGGTTTGGCAGATATAGGATTTGAGGGAACCAAAGCCAAAGATGCCAAGGGGAATATCTGCGAGGGGGTACATATAACCCTAGGTGGAAAAATGACCAAAGAGACAAAAGAGGGTCGGATGCTTTTCAAAAAGATTCCATTGGTTGAAGCTAAAGAATATGTTAAGAACTTGATGTTAATCTATCGTAATGAACGAGTGGATGGTGAGAGTTTTGAGGCTTATGATGATAGGATTCTTTCACCTTTAACCATTGAACAGATAGTAAAGAGGATTAAAATATGAGCAGTGAAACCCCATTAACCAGTTTTATTAACCACAAAGCTGGAACGGGGATGCAGTGTGGAAACTACAGTATAGAAATTCCTGAACTTAAAGAGGGTGAACAGTACCGTTTTCACTTTGATGCGACTGCTTGTGTAGGCTGTCACTGTTGTGAGGCTGCTTGTAATGAGCTACAAAATAACCCTGCTGATGTCAAATGGCGACGTGTAGGAGAGATGGAGGGTGGAGAGTTTCCTAATGTTTTACAGTTCTTTAACTCCATGTCATGTAACCACTGTATTGACCCTGAGTGTCTGCGTGGTTGTCCTACCAACTCTTATGTAAAGTTTGAAGATTCTGGGATAGTTTGGCATGACGATGACA
Organism: Campylobacteraceae bacterium; assembly: GCA_027076905.1. Classification (GTDB taxonomy): domain Bacteria; phylum Campylobacterota; class Campylobacteria; order Campylobacterales; family Sulfurovaceae; genus UBA1140. The sequence continues at coordinate 2,640 of JALTGP010000170.1, forward strand.
CTTGTATCGGTTGTCAATACTGTACATGGAACTGCCCTTATGAAGTACCTGTAATGAATTATGACCGAGGAATTGTTACCAAATGTGATATGTGTCATGATAAATTAGCTGTGGGTGAAACTCCTGCTTGTGTTCAAGCCTGTCCAGCAGGAGCCATAGAGATAGAGGTGGTACACAAAGAGAAGTGGATAAAGTATGGCATGGAAAAAGAGGGCGTTGCTCCTCATCTTCCTGATGTTTCTATTACTAAACCTACGACACGCTATACCTTACCTAAAAATATGCCTGAACTCAAACCTGCTGATGAACGACTGCTTAAACCTGCTCATGCAGAGTTACCTTTGGTATTTATGACGGTACTAACACAAGTTTCATTGGGTGCATTTTTAGCTCTATTCTTGGGTCAACTCTTATTTAGTCTAGGATTTAATCTGCCTAAACCAACATTGGTTATGGCAATTATGGCATTTATCCCATCAGCAGTTGGACTACCACTTTCAGCTTTGCATTTAGGTCGTCCTATACTAGCTATGACAGCCATGAAAAACTGGCAAACATCATGGCTCTCTAGGGAAGCGATAGCATTGGGAGCCTATACTGGGTTAGGCTCAATGGTCGCAGGGATGTACTTTTTAGAGATAAAAGGCTTTTTACTTCTTTTGGTTATGAGCATTACTTTAGCCATGGGAATCTTTGGTATCTATGCACAATCAATGATATATCGTGTTAAAGCTCGTCCTGCATGGAATAGAAAATCAACTACCAAGCGTTTCTTCGGTTCAGGGTATGTTGGTTTTTTACTTATCGCCATCTTGACAAAGAAGGTTCGTTATATTATCAGTTAAATAGAACGCGAATTTTATTAAAAGAGCATTTTGGTCAGATTAAAAAGTTTAGGCTCTATAGTTTGGCTATTTTTGCTTTAGGT
>JALTGP010000171.1 GCA_027076905.1 Campylobacteraceae bacterium
TTTTGTGCTAGTTTTGGTGACTCTTTTTAATACTATCTTGTTATAATCCTCAAAAAGGGATTTAATGATACGACATCTACTGCTACTGCTTACTCCCATTTTGATAATTGCAAAAGTTCACTATGCCAAAGTTGAACCATATGAGAACATTATCTTAAAATCAGCTGTATCTGCACAGGTGACAGACGTGAAACTTAATTTAGAGGGAACAACTGTAGAAGATGACATAATTATCCAACTCGATAGCCAACTAAACGAGATAGAACTTGCCTCCCATCAAAACTCACTGCAACTTATTGATAATATGATAGCTACCAATCAGAGCATACTTAAGGCACTACAAGAGTCACGTTCACGACAAGAGGAGTACTATTATAATATCTCAACTCTAAACTCTATCCCAAAAAGTAGAAAAGATACTGCATTTTACAACTATATCTCTACCAAAACCCAATACCTCTCTACCCAAGAAAAAATAGAATCTCTGAATAAACAGCAAAATGACATACACTATAATATAGAGAGACTTCAAGACCAAATCTCTAAAAAAACTATTCTTGTACATAATAAATTTCTCTATAAACTACTGGTCAACAGGGGAGATTTTGTCAATATGGGAACCCCTTTGGCACAACTCAAAGATTTAAGCCGTGCGAAGTTGGTACTTTTTTTAGAGGAGAAAGAGCTTAAAAACATTCATGACAAAAAAATCTATATTGATGGGAAAAAGACAAACTACAAAATCTCCAAACAGTGGCGGGTAGCTGATGAGAAGTTTATCTCCTCTTTTAGAGCAGAAATTATCATCAAAAACCCAAAAAACAGATTTTCAAAATTATTAAAAGTGGAGTTTAGATAATGATAAAAACAACCTGTGGACTGGACTGTCCTGATGCGTGTGGTATCATAACCACGATAGAGACATTTCCCCAAATAACTGCCGATAAAAAGCATCCAACAAGTAATGGAGCATTGTGTTCTCTGCTCAATAAACACCTTTTTGAAGAGCCAAGAGTAACCATAGCAAGAGTTGAGGGAAAAGAGGTCTCACTAGAGAGTGCTATAGAGGCAACAGCCCAAGCCCTAAAGAGTGACAAAAAACTTTTGTGGAGAGGCTCTGGAAATTTTGGGGTAATGCAAGAGATTACCAACCTACTCTTTAAAGAGATAGATGGTACGACAACCAAAGGAACGCTCTGTGATGGTTCGGGAGATGCAGGAATAGTCGAGGGGCGTGGGGTTAACCGTATCTTACCTCCTGAACAGATAGCAAAAGCTGAAGTGGTTGTCGTTTGGGGTAAAAATATTACCGTGACGGCTTCGCATCTTATGCCTTATATCAAAGGTAAAAAACTTATCGTTATCGACCCCCTTAAAACAGCCATTGCCAAAAAAGCTGACCTACATCTACAGATAACTCCTAGAAGTGACTTCTATGTAGCAACCATACTCTCGCGGTTTGCTATAATGGGAGACCATGAAGACAAAGATTTCTTAGAAGAGTTTGATTTGGACATTGAAGAGTTTTATGATTTTACCAAAGAGTTTAGAATTCGTCCTGTTTTAGACCACATTGGTACAGACCTCAATGAGATGGGTAAGATACTGGAGATAATTTCTGGTAAAAAAACTGTATTTTTAATCGGAAATGGGGTACAAAAGTACTCCAATGGTCACCATGTCCTTCACGCCATTGACTCTCTTGCCATCACTCTTGGTAAGATTGCCAAAGAGGGGTGCGGGGTGGCATTTTTGGGCAACTCAAAATTGGGATTTGAGAATCCATTTGAGATTAAAGGTAAAAAAGTTCAAAAGGCTACCACCAACTTCTCAGCATTTGATACTGTACTAATCCAAGGGGGAAACCCTGTGGCATCCATGCCAAACTCATCACGTGTTATAGAGGAGCTAAAAAAGAGTAAAACAGTCATCTATTTTGGTCTCTATGAGAATGAGACCTCAAAAATATCTGATATTATTATTCCTGCTAAAAACTTTTTTGAGAAAGAGGACATTCGATTAAGTTATGCACATCATATCGTGAGTCCCATGCGAACCATCAATGAGTCTAAATATGGAATTAGTGAATATGAATTTACCAATAGCATACTCCAACAATTAGGATTTGATGCCCTAAAAGAGGAGCAGTACTACCTAGATTTTTGGCTCAATCAATGTGAAAAAATAGGTGACTACTATCGCTCTCCTGCCTATCAAGAAATCCCTTACGCAGAAGGTTTTGGAGAGGATGAAGATGATAAGTTTGAGTTTATAGATGAGTATGGAGATGACTTTATCAAAACCAAACAGTTTACAAGAGCAAGAAAAAAAAGTAAAAAAGAGCATATTATCAGTGAGTATTGGCTTCTAAGCCCTAAAGCATCTAAAGCCCTAAACACACAGTTTAAACGAGATAATCAAGCGATTTTACACCCAAATTTAGGCTTTAAAGATGGAGACTCCATCACTCTTTGCTCTGCCTATGGCGAGTATAGTTTTATTGTTAAAAACAGTGAAGAGATGAGAGAGGATGCGATAGTTGTCTACAGCAATACTCTAGGAGTCAACTTTTTTACCCCTGATATTATCAGCGAAGAGGGAGACAGTGCCTGTTATCAAGAGGTAAAAGTTTCGGTGAAGTACCTCTAGCTAAGGAATGCAAATTAAATAACTAGAGGCTTCCTAACTAGTAAACTCCAACGAGTATGAACACGAAAGGCTTTTGAGTTTAATCCTAAATTTAGGAGGTCAAAGGCTAGTTCCTAGCCCAAACACCATTTTAATTGTAAGTCTACATTACCAGCAGGAGACATCTTCAAGAGTTGTTCAATATCTGATAGGCAGGGACTTACGCGTCAATGTGCATAGTCTAAGTGTTGTTAAGATTTTATGGAAATATAAACTTCTATTTCCAACCATATATTTTAAGAATGTTAAAGAACTATCCGTAAGTATAATAAAAAACAACTCTATTAAATATTAAATTTTCTTCAATTCATCCCCGTTTAAGAGTTCGGGGTTTTCTTGAAGATTTTTTGATAAAATCAGACTCTAATAATTTAGGTTAACACAAAATTAACAAAACTTCTCTAAAATAGTCTTATTATTTATATAAGAGGAGTTTATTAATGAATAAGGGAATCTGCCTATCAATTATCTGTATTGCATCACTTAATGCATCAGAGCAACTAGAGGATATCAACCTCACCCAACAAGTACCAAGCATCACCAAAGTGGTCAAAAATGTCAGTGGTGAAGAGGTAAAATCAGCTGACCTCGCCGAAGCACTCAACCGAAATATCCCCTCTATCTCACTTATCAGAAGAAGTGGTATTGCGAATGATATCAGTCTACGAGGTCAAAGACGAGATAATATCAATATTACCATAGATGGAGCAAAAATCTGTGGGGCGTGTGTCAACCGAATGGATCCCCCAACATCTCATGTGGTGACCCATGCGATTGATGATATTGAGATAAAAGAGGGTCCTTTTGATGTTGAGGAGTTTGGAACACTTAGTGGCTCTGTCAAAATTACGACCATTAAACCAACCAAAGAGATAACAGGTCAAATTAGTATCAATGGAGGAAATTTTGGCTATAAAAAAGCCTCAGGGACAATTTCAGGAGGAACAGAAAAGGTACGTGTTTTACTCTCTTCTTCAAGCGAATCTGGAGAGCAGTATGAGGATGGTAATGGAGATAACTTTAATGAACAGTTAGCCAACTATACCAAAGGTAATTCCAATACAGCTAAGTATAACTATGCACCCAAATATAAAAACATGGACGCATTTACAAAAACCATGTATATGGGAAAAGTATTTGTTGATATTGCCGATGACCAAGAGTTAAAATTTAGCTATACAGCCAACCGAAGTGATGATGTACTCTACCCATCAAGCAAGATGGATGCCCAATATGATGATAGTGATGTACTAAATTTAGAGTACTCTATTAATAACCTATCAAGCTTCTCTAAAAAACTTGAACTACAGGTCTATCAATCTGAAGTAGAACACCCTATGAGTACCAAATATCGTGCCTTAACAGAAAAAATGGGAAAATATATGACCCATTTTCTAACCACCCAGATGCAAGGGGTTAAGCTCAAAAACTCTGATGATGCACTTGGTGCAGATATCTCCTATGGACTAGACACCAGCAAAAGAAATTGGGATGGAAAATACACCATGACTACCCTAGATGGATCAAAACCTGTGATGACCATTGGAGAGAGTATCGCCAATGTTGATACAAACAATATAGGACTCTTTTTTAAGGGTAAAAAGAGCTTTGGAGAGCTAGATATAGAGGGGGGATTTAGATATGATAACACCAATATAGATAGCACCTCACACCAAGAGAAAGATACTGATTTCACCTCATCTAGTGTCTCTCTTTTTGCCACCTACAAAGCCAATAAAGATACCAAACTCTTTGCAGGAGTGGGAAAATCAAACCGTGTTCCTGATGCACGGGAACTTTATAATGTCAAGTATAACACCAAAGAGAAACCTACAAAAAGAATACTCAATGGAAACCCCTCACTCAACCAAACCACCAACTATGAGTTAGATGTCGGTGTAGAGAGATACTTCCCCAATGGTCAACTTAAACTCAAAACATTCTACTCCAAACTAAAAGATTACATCTACTACAATGGAAGTCTAAAACAGAATAACTTTGAAAACATAGATGCTAATATCTACGGAGCAGAACTAAGTGGAACCTATCTTGCTAGCGATGCGATATATCTCGACGCTGGATTAGCCTACAAAAAAGGGCGAAAAAATACTCTAACCACAGGACAAACTGACAAAGACCTTGCTGATATAAGCCCTCTAAAACTTAATGCCTCTGTCACCTATGACTATGATATGCAAGGAAATATCCAACTCTCAATGGTAGCAGTGGACAGATGGAGTGATTTTGACGCAGAAAATGGAGAGCAAGAGTTAGCAGGATATGGTGTTCTAAATCTAAAAACAAGCCGAGAGTTAGACAATGGATTAACACTCCTATTTGGCGTGGATAATCTGCTTGATAAAACATACACAACGACCAATACCTATAAAGATTTGATTTTGATGACCGATAACAGAGACACCATGCTAATTAATGAACCTGGGCGTTATCTATATCTGAATGCTACTTATCAGTTTTAGGAATTTTAATTATTAGAGCCATCACAAGAAGTGTGATATCCAAGTAGAGGATTGCGAGAAAATTTTTGTTCAATATAATATGTTAGTAATACTTTTTTTTAGATTAAGAAATTGTTAGATGATTAAGATTGGCGGAAGCGACGGGAATTGAACCCGTGTCCTAAAATAGATAGAACCATGACTCTACATGCTTAGTCGGTATTGTTTAAATTCATTTGGTTTAGTACAACACCCCAAACTTGACCAAACTAGCTAAGATTCTCACACTCTAACATAGCTTTTAGAATGCATATTCATCAGATTTGATACCTCATAATCCAAGCTAGATGAAACTCACTTGACGAGGCAGTCCTCCGCAGTGCGGGGTTAGACTTACGCTACTGCGTAAGCTGGACGGTAGTCTGTATTATTTGCGTTTATTCGCGTTTGAGCCGTATAACGGAATGCTCAGTCCGACATGCACATGGCCCCGACTACTCCAGTCGAAACCTAGTCACTCCCGTATATCTTGTAGTTATTACAAGAGAACATATATTATAACAGGAAAGAGATATTTTTTTCCTTAACTATTCTAATATTACTTTTTATTATTCATTTATCTTCTCTTTAATCTCTTTTGCCAGTGCTGATATTTTTTTGATTTTTTGAGTATGGCTAAGAGTATCATCCAGTAAAACAGAGACAAAAGCAGAACCCACAATAACCCCATCGACCCCTTTGGCTTTGGCTTTAGCTGTTTTTTCATTGACCCCAAACCCAACATAGACAGGGGTGGTAGTAAACTCTTTAATATCGGTGATGATGGGTTGAAGCTCTTCGCTCTGTCCTGTTCCTGTAATTCCTGCATAAGCTACCAAATAGATAAACTTTTTAGCATCAGTAACTATCTGCTTGATTCTCTCTTTGCTGTCTGTTGGAGCGATGAAGTTGATAAGATTTAAGTTTGCCTCTTCTATTATCGGTTTATAGGGAAGTGCCTCTTCAAATGGTAAATCAGGGATGATAAAGCCATTGACCCCACTGCTTTTTGCTTCAGCTATAAAATTCTCCATGCCTTTATGATAAAATGGGTTAAAATAGCCCATCCATAAGGTATCTATATGGGGAGATATCTTTTTTGAAGCATCAAAAAGATGCTGTAGTCTAAAGCCATTTTGGAGTGCTTTTAGGTTTGCTTTTTCGATAACGGGACCATCTGCTACAGGGTCAGAAAACGGAAGTCCTAGCTCTAAGGTATCCACTCCTGCTTCGGCGAGTGCCAATGCCATATCGACTGTAAAATCTAAAGATGGATAACCCGTGGTAATATATGCTACTAAATTTTTCAATATTTACTCTTTTCTAATGTAATGTTGATATTATACATTTTTTAGATAAAATCATTTAATTAGATAGAGAAGGTGAAAACAATGAGTATTCATACCGATAAAATTGCTAAGAAAGTAACGCTAACAACCATTTCAAAGATGAAAGGCATTGAGCCTATAACTATGGTCACAGCCTATGACGCACTATTTGCAAAGCTTTTTAATGGAAATGTTGATATGATTTTGGTCGGCGATAGTCTTAACATGAGTTTTTTGGGCAAAGAGGATACTCTCTCGGCGACAATGGAGCAGATGATTTATCATACCCAAGCAGTTTGTAATGGTGCGACACTTCCACTCATTGTTTTAGATATGCCATTTGGTTCATATACCAATGAGATAGATGCTGTCAAAAATGCGACACGTGCCTATCAAGAGACAAATGCACAAGCTGTTAAGATAGAGGGAGGAAAAGAGAGAGCTAATATCGTCAAGGCATTGACCAACAACTCCATTGCTGTTTTGGGGCATATTGGGCTTATGCCACAGTTTTTACGCTCGGATGGAGGGTATAAAATTCGAGGAAAAGACAAAACAGATATTGATAATCTTATTGAAGATGCTAGAGCATTGGAGTCAGCAGGGGCATTTGCCATTGTGATTGAGGGAGTCAAGAGTGAAGCTGCCAAAGCGATAACGGAAGCGATAAACATCCCAACCATTGGGATAGGTGCAGGAGTTGATACTGATGGTCAGGTCTTGGTATGGAGTGATATGTTCGGATTTTTTGAGGAGTTCAAACCAAAGTTTGTCAAAAAATATTGTGATGGAGCAGGTCTAATACGAGAGCATTTGGATAGTTATAGCCGTGAAGTAAAAAATAGGGAATTTCCAAGCAAGGAGTTTACGTACTAAATTATGGAAAGAATTGTAGAGATAGAGAAGTTTGACAATGAGTATATCGAAGAGATTTCTCTTCGTCCCTCATCATGGGATGAGTACATAGGTCAAGAGCAGATAAAAAAGAATTTAAAAGTATTTATAGAAGCGAGTAAAAGAAGAGATGAGGCACTTGACCATGTGCTGTTTTTTGGTCCTCCTGGGCTAGGAAAGACTACCATTGCGAACCTTATTGCTACAGAGATGGCAACCAATATTAAAACCACATCAGCCCCAATGATAGAAAAATCAGGTGATTTAGCAGCGATTTTAACCAATATTGAAGAGGGAGATATTCTTTTTATAGATGAGATTCACCGAATGTCCCCTGCCATTGAGGAGATTTTGTACTCGGCAATGGAGGATTTTAGACTGGATATTATTATAGGTTCGGGTCCCGCTGCTCAAACAGTCAAGATTGATTTACCTCGATTTACCCTTATCGGTGCAACCACACGTGCAGGAATGCTATCTCATCCTCTGCGTGAACGGTTTGGTATGCACTTTAGAATGCAGTTTTATACCTCTGAAGAGTTGGCACAGATTGTCTATTTGGCCTCTATTAAACTGGATAAAATTTCTGAAGAGAGTGCCTCTCATGAGATAGCCAAACGAAGCCGAGGAACACCAAGACTTGCCCTTAGACTACTGCGACGGGTACGAGATTTTTCAGAAGTTGCCAATGAGACAGGGATTAATGTCAAAACTACCCAATATGCCCTTAACCAACTGGGTGTCAATGAGATAGGATTTGATGAGGAGGACATACGACTTTTGGAGTTTCTAATCTCAGCAAAAGGGCGACCCATGGGGTTAAGTACTATTGCTGCGGCATTAAGTGAAGATGAGGGGACGATAGAGGATGTACTTGAGCCTTATCTTCTTGCCAATGGATATATTGAACGAACAGCGAGAGGAAGAGTTGCCACAGAGAAGTCTTATATCCACTTTAGATTAACACCTGAAACGACCAATAACCCATGATACGAAGGTCTGACTCTATTATTGCCATTCTTTTTGGCTTGGCACTGTTTGGTGCTTATACCATCTATCAGCCGTTTCTGCTCTCTATGATAGTTGCTCTTCTTTTAACCATGGCAACTGCCAATGTACATCAGAAAATATCAAGGCACATTAACTCTGATAGCTTCTCTTCTGCCATATTAACAATGCTTCTGTTTACCATTTTATTTGTACCTATTATCTACTTTACCACCATAGGATTCCAATCTATATCACTCATAGATAAAGAGACGATTACCAGAATTACCATAAAGATAAACTATGCGGTAGATGGCGTTCCACTTTTGGATGGTTGGGTACAAGAGCATATTAATAATGATAAAATTTTAGATACCATTAAAACCTCTATGGTAACATGGACAAAAGCAGGAACAATAGGGGTTGATTTTGTAAAAAATGTATTTTTTGTGATTATCTTTTACTATGTGTTAAACCGTTATGCTGAACCCCTATTTGCATTGATGAAACAGCTTCTACCTGTGAGTGATGAGGAGGGGAGTCAGATACTTACAGAGATATCCTCCACCATGGAGATTGTCTTCTACTCCATTGTCGTTACGGCTATTTTTGAGGGAATGCTCTTTGGTATTATGGCTAGTTTTTTTAGTTTTAATGGTCTCCTCTTTGGTATGATATATGGCTTTGCCTCCCTTATCCCCCTTGTCGGTGGAGCTCTTGTTTGGATACCTGTATCACTCTATACATGGAGTACTTTTAATGCCAATACGGCTATTTTTATCGCCTCTTACTCGATTATTATTATTTCGATAATTGCTGATACTTTTATTAAACCGATGATTATCAAGTACATCAAAGATGACGTACTTCATAGTTCTGTAAAAATTAATGAGCTTCTTATCTTCTTCTCTATCTTAGCAGGGATGAGTTCCTATGGTTTTTGGGGAATGATTTTAGGTCCTGCTATTACCTCATTTTTGATTGCTATTTATCGCGTTTATATTGAACTCTATGGGCATAAGTCACATAATGTACCCATGATGAGGCATCACCATTTACACTAATCCCTTACTTTTTTTAGCTTCCACTATCCCACGTCTTAAAATGGTATAGCTAGGTAGTTTAATGGGCAAAATAATATCATTTAGATCCCCACTATGGATAGATTCAAACGTTTTACCTGTAGTGGATATTATCTTTTTAAAAGTAATATAAAAAGAGTCATCTTTTTTCTTTATTTTACACTCATTATTTTCCATCTCATCAATGGTTACTCCAACAGGTAATACTATCTCGATACTATCCCCAATACAAGTTTTATCTTTACATCGCCATGTTAATCCATCTTCACTGACCAATCCTGCTACTTGGTGCGTTCCATCTTGAATCGTAAAGTTGTGGGATTGGGTATTGTTTCTCTCAAAGGGTTTAGAGACCAAATAGGCATCACTAAATCCTCTGTTTTGGGTCGTGTGTAGCTCTTTTTGATATCGTGCCTCATCAAAATCACCTTCATAAAAATCATCTATCGCATGACGGTAGGCTTTGGTAACTACCCCTGCATAATAGGGTGATTTGGTTCGCCCCTCTATTTTAAGTGAATCAATCACCCCTGATTTTAAAATCTCATCTACATGAGAAGCCATATTCATATCTTTGGCATTCATGATATAGGTTCCTATATCAGGCTCTTCATCAAGTCTAAATGTAGTATTTGTCTCACGATTATGAGCATAGATATCATATGGAAAACGACAATCATTGGCACAACTTCCTCGATTTGGCACACGCCCTGTTTGTAAGGCTGAGACCAAACAGCGTCCACTGTAAGCAAAACACATCGACCCATGCACAAAAATCTCTAGCTCTAAATCGGGGATAACCTTTTTTATCGCTTCACAATCTTTGAGCGATATCTCACGAGCGACAATGATTCTCTCTACCCCCATATCATAATAGACCTCAGCATCAAGCACATTCATCACATTGGCTTGGGTAGAGAGGTGGATAGGAATTTGTGGGGCAACATGCCGTGCCATTTTAACTACCCCTGGGCTAGAGACAATCAACGCATCAGGATTAAGTTCTGCCATTTTGGCAATATGGTTCTCATATAGTTTGAGTTGAGAGTTAAATGGAAAACTATTGATGGTAGTATAGACTTTTTTTCCCAAAGAGTGTGCATACTCAATTCCTTGGGCATATGACTCAATATCAAACTCTTTTCCTGAACGGATACGCAACGAGAAGGTACTCGTTCCACCATAGACAGCATCTGCCCCATAGCCCAATGCAATTTTAAGTTTTTCTAAGTTTCCTGCAGGGGCGAGTAGTTCTGCTTTTTGCATGATATCTCCTGTTATTTATAATTTGTGAAATCTTACACTAATAGTGTTAATAAGTAGATTTTAGGTAGAAAAGTAGAAAAAAGTAAAAAAAAATATAAGGAAGTATAAAAAGTAACAAAAGTAACATTAAAATCCTATTATTAAATCATTTCTATAAGGTTTTCACTCTTATTGCTAACTCTATGGTTATAATTTCATGCTCTATAAAATATATAAATTAATCGTAAGAATTAAAATAAAAGGAGTAAGATGAGTGATACTGTTCATTTACCATATTTTCAACATATTAATACTACACTAGGATTACAGTATCTTAATGGAGATACAGAGTTATATCTTAAATTTTTAAAAAATTTTTTAGAACACTATGAAAATGTAAGCTTAGAGGCATTTGACAATGAGCAATTAAAAGAGAATATGGAGATAATAGCAAATTTATCTTCTATCTTAGGAATGTCATCACTAAGTAGGGTTGCCAAAAATATATCTAGAAGCTCCAGTAAAGAGGAGCTATTTGAGTTCTATAGAACATTGGTATTGGTTATTGATGAGTTGCAAACAGAGTTAAACAGTGAGTCTATCTCTACCATTTTAATTGTAGAGAAGAGTAGTAAAGATATTGACCGATTAATCAGTTTCCTAGATGATAAAAATGATATTATTGTGACTCAAAATGAGAGAGATACGCTTGAAAGTATTCACAATGAAGATATCTCTTTGGTACTTCTATATCCGTATATAGGCAGAGACCTATCAAGTATATACAGAACATTGAAAAAAAAAGCAACCCCCATTATTTTTATGCTTGATAATGTAGATTATCATCTTTTGGAGTATATGAACTATATCAAAAAACCGTTTAATAAAGATGAATTAACTCAATGTCTAAAAGAGCATTTAAAATAAATAAAAATAAGTAAAATAAGAAACTAAAAAGGAGTTAACCATGAGAGTATTATTGTTTCTAAGTCTATTATTAAGCTTAGGATTTTCAGATATTACAATTATGATTTCAAAGGAGAATAAGCTTGTAAGTGTAAAAAAAAGTGAGATTATAGATTTGTATCTAAAAAAGACTGATAATATTCAAGGGGTAAAAGTTATACCCATAGATAATAAAAACTCCTACAAAGAGTTTTATCGTAAGTTTATAAAAAAAACACCCAAACAGCTACGAGCGTATTGGATAAAATCTAATAAAAAACGACCTCCTAAAAGATTGTCTACCGCTGAAATTAACAAAGAGATGAAAAAAAATGCAAAAATAATCTCCTATGCAAAGAACAGTTTATCAGGAAAGGTTTTATTTAGAATTGATTAAATGTTACTAAATAGATTAATTCTCTCTATCTTCTTCTTTTAAATAATTACTAAAAAATCCTCTTTCATAAAATATGATACTATCTTATTTAAAAATATATTAATAGGAAACTACCTACTATGTTCAATCTGACTATCCTTACCAAACTTCGTATTATATTTTTTATTATTTTAATGTTTTTTGGTATCTATATTGCGATTAGTAATCATTTCTCAATTAACCATAAGAAAGAGCTTATTAATCTTGAAAATAGAACATCCATTACCGCATCTATACATAAAGATAATTTAAGACTTATTGAAAAGATGAATGATAATTTTGATACTGCTTTCTTAGCAGGAGAGAATCTTTTTATTGAAAAAGCAGAACTTATTAAAAAGAAGATTATAAAAAATTTAGACAGACTAAAAACAGCAGAGAACGCTTCAAGTATAGAAGAGGATAAGGAGACACTTAAACTTTTTTTTATAAAACAGACCAACGACACCAAAGCTTTAGATGATATTCCAGATAAGAGTACCATGGATAATATTCAACTAAGAAAAAATACCATTGTAGAGGTCTATAAAGATAAAAAATATAAATCAGATAAGAGATTACGAGAAGCGTTCAAAAAAGTGATGGAGGATACGAGTAGACAGTCCAATATCGTATTGATACTCTCTCTTTTTGGTGTAATGGTTATTATTCTTGTCTATATTTATATGCATCACACCATCAAAAGTAGATTTAATCAAGTCTACCATTCATTGGACAACTTGGTCAAGAAACGACCTGACTTTTCGAAGAAGATGGAGAGTGATAAAGAAGATGAGATAGGAAAACTGGTCGATGGGTTCAACAAGCTTCAATCTAAACTTGAAAAAGATTATAACAAACTCAATGAGTTAAAAATAAAAGCAGAGGACAATGCCAATTTGAAATCTGAGTTTCTAGCCAATATGTCCCATGAGATACGTACCCCAATGAATGGTATTGTAGGGATGAGTTACTTAACGCTACAGACCAACCTCAACAGTAAACAGAGAAACTATATTGAAAAAATTGATAACTCTGCAAAAAGACTTTTAGCGATTATCAATGATATTTTGGATTTATCAAAAATAGAGTCTGGTAAATTGATTATTGATAATATAGATTTCAATGTGCATAAAATGGTTGAGGGTTCTATGGATTTAATAGGATTTAAAGCCAAAAAGAAGGGGCTAGAGTTTACTGTGACTTACGCTAGAGAAGTTCCTAAAAAGCTTTATGGTGACTCTCTTAGAATCTCACAAATCTTGACCAATCTTTTAGGAAATGCGGTTAAGTTTACAAATCATGGCAAGGTATCTCTATTTATCTCAAAAATTAAAGATAACAGATTTAGATTTGAGGTAAAAGATACAGGCATAGGACTCACAGAGAATGAGCAGACAAAACTATTTAAAGCGTTTTCTCAAGCAGATGGAAGTACCACCAGAAACTTTGGAGGTACAGGACTGGGGCTTGTTATCTCTAAACAGCTTGTTGAGCTTATGGGTGGTAAGATATGGGTAGAGAGCAAAAGAGGAGAGGGAAGTAAGTTTATATTTGAGATTGATATCCAAGAGATTGAAGAGCAAAAAGGGGATAGAATCATTGTTCATCAAGCTCCAGACAAAGATATCAATCTAAAACAGAGTATCGACGATTTAGAGGGGCATACAATACTGCTTGTGGATGATAATGAGATAAACCAAGAGATAGTTATTGGACTGCTTGAAAATTCGCAAATAGAGTTGGAGATAGCTTCAAATGGTCAAGAGGCGGTGGATATGTTCCAAAAAAATAGATATTCACTAATTTTAATGGACATTCAAATGCCCATTATGGATGGATATCAAGCCACCACCATTATCCGAAAAGAGGATAAGGATATCCCCATTATTGCCATCACTGCTAATGCCATGAAAGAGGATATTATGAAAAGTGCCAAACATGGGATGAACGACCATATCAACAAACCAATAGATGTAGAGAAACTCTATGCTACCATTTTTAAGTACATTCCAAAGCAGACATCCCAAGATAAATATGAGAAGGTACGTGATAAACTTTTTTTTAAGCTAAAAGAGGCGATAAAGAGCAAACGCCCTAAAAATTGTAATGTTGTGATATCTGAAATAAAAGAGTATGGATTAAAAGAGGAGGATAAAATACTCTTTATCCAAATAGAGAAACTGGTTAAAGAGTATAATTTTGTAGAAGCATTGGAAATATGTTAGTAATACTTGACAAAATAAAATATTATTTTCTTAATCAACTCTCTTATCTTTAAAAAAGCGAACCAATTGGTTAAAAATCTATTTGATATCTGTTATAATAGCCAACTAAAAAAATAAGGGATTTTATGCAACATCTTGTAGATACCACTGACTTTAGCGAAGCTCAAATAGAGCGTATTTTTAACGATGCAAGAGCATTTAAAAAAGAGATGCCACCAAAGCTTCTCTCTGATAAACTGCTCATTACACTTTTTTTTGAGAGTTCTACTCGAACACGTAGCTCTTTTGAGGTGGCGGCGAAACGGCTTGGGGCTTCTGTGGTTCATCTTGACCCCTCTAAAAGCTCTACTAAAAAGGGAGAGAGTTTGGAGGATACCTTCTCTAATCTCTGTGCAATGGAGCCTGATGGTGTTATTATTCGTCATGAGTATAATAACACTCCACGAAAATTGGCTGATAAAGAGTTGATTCCTGTGATTAATGCAGGAGCAGGACAGTATGCTCACCCTACCCAAGCACTGCTTGATTATTTTACTATTTTAGAGCATTTTGATGGGGATATCAAAGGTAAGACCATTGCCATTGTTGGGGATATTGTAAGCTCACGGGTGGCGAGTTCGGGGATTCGACTCTTTACACGTATGGGACTAAATGTGGTGTTAGTAGCACCCAAACCTTTTATGCCTGAGAAGGGGTTGCCTAAATATGAACATATTCATGAGGTTATCGACTCGGTGGATATTGTAATGAGTCTACGTGCACAACTTGAACGACACAAAGCTCCTATCTTTGAAGATTATGAGGAGTATGCCAAAGAGTACTGTATCACAAAAGAGAGATTTGGAGATAGAGAGATACTTCTTCTCCACCCAGGTCCTGTAATGCGAAATATTGATATATCCAATGAGATGCTCAGTGACCCACGATGTAAAGTACTCGAACAGGTCAAAAATGGTGTCTTTGTCCGTATGGCAATTTTAAAAGAGCTACTGCTTAAATAATATCGAGTATAATGGATAAAATCACACAACTTACTCGACAAAGAGAGCCTTTTCTTTTTATTCTCTCTTTTGATTTAGAGGAGAGATTTGTGCAACCTCTAAAAGAGCTGGATAGTGATGTTTTTTTTAAGATAGGAAGGAGGAGAAACTACCCTAAAACCCCCATAAACAGCTCTTTTTCTCTTAAAAAACATCCTTTGCCCTTTGATGCCTATAAATATTCATTAGATAAAGTACTTGAAGAGATTAGAGAGGGAAACACCTATCTGCTCAATCTCACTTTTAAAACAGAGATTGAGACAAATCTCTCTCTAAAAGAGATTTTTACCTATGCCAGAGCCAAATATAAACTCTATTTTAAAAATAAATTTATCTGCTTCTCTCCTGAAAAGTTTATAGAAATAGAGGGAAACAGTATCTCAACTTATCCTATGAAAGGGACGATTGAAGCCTCTATCCCCAATGCCAAAGAGAAAATTCTTGCCAATAAAAAAGAGATGGCAGAACACGTGATGATAGTAGATTTGATGCGTAATGACCTCTCAATGGTGGCAAAAGATGTCAAAGTAGAGAGTTTTAGATACATAGATAAGATAAAAGCAGGAGAGAAAGAGCTACTACAAGTTAGCTCTAAAATAGTGGGGAAACTCCCTTCTAATTGGCGAGACAATCTAGGAGAGATACTAGAAAAACTACTCCCCGCAGGGTCTATTACAGGCACACCCAAACGCAGTACAGTAAGTATTATAAATAAAATAGAGAATTATAAAAGAGGATTCTATACGGGGGTTTTTGGAGTTTTTGATGGAGAGAGTCTCTATAGTGCTGTAATGATACGATTTATAGAAAAAGATAAAGATAAGCTCCACTATAAAAGTGGAGGAGGCATCACAATAGATAGTGATGCAGAGAGTGAGTATGATGAGGTGATAGATAAAATCTATCTACCACTCTAACCAGATTACTTCAGATTTGTCACTAAAAATGCACTACCAAACTCACCAGAGGCTATAGCTGACCGAGCAGATGAAGCACTTGAAAAACCTGTAACAATCGCTTTATAGAGTTTTTTTCCTCGTGAATCTACTGTTTTAACCAGTGCTGTATATCTACTTCCTGCTGCTCGTTTTGCTGCTGATTTTGCAGCAGAATAAGAGGAAAATGCACCTACTTGTATACCTATTCCATTACCTGAATAACTGCTTCCACTACTGCTGTTAGAACTGGATGAAGAGGAGCTATGACTACTGTTGTTTGAGTAGCTATTATTGTAAGATGAGCTAGAAGATGAAGAAGATGAGCTAAGTGCTGAACCACCCACAATAAATGCTCCAGGGAACTGTCTTGCTGCCAATGCTTTTGCTGCTGCTCGACTCTCTATTCCTGTGACAATAACCTTGTTGACACTCCCTCTTTTAACATAAGCACTGTATTTTGGGTCTAGGCTTAGGTTGTTTTTATACTCCTCTGCTGCATAATAATCTTTGAGGGCTGCGACTTGTAGATGAATTCCTGCTCTACTACCACCACTTGAAGATCCATACGAGTTGTTTGTTGTGTAGGTGGAAGGGGTAGATGTGTGGCTATTACTACTCCCTACACTACTTGTTGATGAACTGCTTGAATAGGTATTATTGTATCCTCCTCCACCTGTTGATGAGGATGCACCATAAATATCATTATTACTACTATTGTATCCACCTGTAGTATTAGGATTTCCATACGCACCGCCACCTGTTCCATAATTTGGGGTTGGGGTTGTTGTTACCGTGTTATCATATGATGGTGTGGTATCATATGTTGGGGTAGTGTCATAGGTAGGAGTAGTAGTACCATAGGTTGGTGTGGTATCATAGGTAGGGGTAGTAGTATCATACGTTGGTGTGGTATCATAGGTCGGAGTAGTAGTCGTATCATACGTTGGTGTTGGTGTGCTACCATATGAGCCATTTGTAGAGACAACCGTGTTATCTACGGACGTTGTCCCATATACTGTACCAGAAGTACCTGTATCTACCACATCTTCCGCATACGTTGGGGTATATGTCCCACTGGTTTGACCATTTGTGTACGTTCCACTTGTGGCATTATCATTAAATGTTTTTGTATCTTTTCCTGTTGTGTTAGCTTCACCTGTAGGTTTTACACATCCTGTTACCAATAGTGCTACTATAGTTGAGAGCAATATTCCTTTGTTATATTTCATCTATAATCCCTTTTAAAATTAAAATTCTACTTTCATTATAACAGTCTATTTCTATTAAAATTATTAATATAGTTAAATTAAGTGTAGTTTCTCAACTTAAATAATGCTATAAAATTGTGTAAACAATGTTAAAAAGCTATTTATTACTCTTCTTTTCTGTTCTCTCTCGCCGACTAGATATAGAAAAACGAAGTAAGTCATCAGTACTTTTTACATACTTTGGTAGATTGTCAAAAAGTATGTTTAGAAGCCTAGTTGTAGTCAAAGCATCACTGTAAGCACGATGATGAACCTCTACTCCCAGTTCCAAAGACTCATTGAGATAGGCTAAACCATAACGTTCACTCTTAATAGTCCTTTTTGCTAACTCAATGGAGCAGAGTTTTTGGTTTCCAATTGTTCCTAGTCCAAAACGGTCAAAAGAGTGATTGAGAAATCCATAATCAAAATTTGCATTGTGTGCCACAAAAACAGCATCATCCAAAAAGACTCTCAACTTCGACAATACCTCTAAACGATTGGGTGCATCAATCAGGTCATCAGGAACAATGCCTGTAATTTTACTAATATACTCAGGTAAAAAAGTACACTCTACAAAGCTCTCAAACTTTCCGATAATCTCACCATTTTGAAGCATTACCGCCCCCACTTCAATCACTTGTGAGCTTTCAGGTTTGCTCCCATTGGTCTCAATATCAATTACACAAAATTTCTGCTCTTTATAAGAGAGGTCATAACTAAGCAGTCTGTAGCCTCCTTTATCACTCTCTTCAATCGGATATCCTGAAGCTTGAAGCAGTAAAAAAAGTGTCTGTGTATCCTCAAAAAGCGTGGTATACTTGGAGACAATTCTCTCATAGGAGGCAGTTGATAGTTTTCCCTTATTACGCCTAAAAGCTAAGGTTAATTCTTCATAAACTTTTTGCATTTTGTATAAATCTACTCACTTTATCATAATCTTTTCTACCTTTGATACGCTCCACTCCTGAACTCACATCAACAGCATAGAAGTTGTAGGCTTTTAACTCATGTAAGTTTTCAGGATTCAGACCACCTGCTAAAATAATTTTCGAGCAATCAACACCCTTAAACCACTCTAAGTTAAGGCGTTTTCCACTTCCTCCATACTCTTCACAATAGACATCAACCAAGCGATATCTATCTGAAAATAGTAAAATATCTTCTGCTTTTTTTGCCCGAATTACAGGCAATGTTTGGCACTCTATCATGTCCAAAATCTCTTCATCAATATCATTATGAATTTGACTCATGGTGAGGTTACAATATTTAGAGATGGTATCTATTGTATCTATCCCTTCATTCACAAAAAGCCCCACACGACCTATAAATGGTGGTAACTTATCCATAATTTTCTTTGCGTTTGTTGGAGTAATATAACGCGGAGACTCTGTATAAAATACAAATCCCAGTGCATCAGCACCTGCCTTTATAGCTTGTATTGCATCATCCAAGTTGGTTATACCACAAATTTTAACTCTCATTTTGCTACTCCCTATTTTAATGATGAGATGGCTAATTCATACCCATCTTTATGTCCAAAAACAAAGGAACCAGCGACGACAATATCTACTCCTGCTTTTTCCAACTCTTTGATATTTACATCATTGACCCCACCATCAACCTCAATCAAACACTGAGGGTTATGTTTATTAATCAATGCTTTAAGACGTTTAGCCTTTTCTATAACAGAAGGGATAAACCTCTGCCCACCAAAACCAGGGTTCACGCTCATCAAAAGCACCATATCCACATCAGCCAATAGAAACTCAATAGTTTCAGGTGGTGTATGGGGATTTAGAACCAGTGCAGGTTTTATTCCAAGTGAGCGAATATATTGCACCAACCGATGAGGATGCTTCTCCTCCTCCATATGAAAAGAGATATATTCAGGTTTCAAAGGGGCAAAAAGATTCACAAAAAAAGTATTATTTTCAACCATAAGATGAATATCTAGTGGTTTCGTTGCTACTTTTGCCACCGCAGAGACCACCACAGGCCCAATGGTAAGGTTTGGCACAAAATGACCATCCATCACATCCACATGAACTAAATCACATCCACCCTCACATATCGCTTTGACATCCTCTGCCAAATACCCAAAATCAGCCGATAAAATACTTGGAGCTACCAACATTCAAAAACCCCTATTTGTTATTTTTTTAGCATTATAGCTAATTTATTATTTTGTCTTAAATATTTATCTCAATTTTAATGAGAATCAATAATATTATATAAATATCGCTATAAATTTAATAGACATCGCTTCCAAAGAGTTTTGCAAGAAGTATAGTATATCTACCTCGCAAAAGAGGTTCTTTTTCGCTATACTGCGAATAATATTTAACAAGGAGTTCTCTAAACATGATAAAACATGGACATGGAGGGGATATAAAAGCTTTTGCAAAAGAGGTTGACTGTGCAATAAATGAGGTAATCGACCTCTCTTCAAATATAAATTTTGTACAACCAAAACAGGATATAGATTTTAACGCGTTAGAGATTTCAGCCTATCCTAATTATGATGATTTATATGAAGCTATTGCCAAAAATTATCACATCAATATCGAGCATATAGAGCTTTTTAATGGGGCTACTACGGCTATTTATGCTCTTTTTAGGGAACTTGGTTTGAACCATTGTACCCTTTACGCTCCGTGCTATAGAGAGTATCAAAAATCAGCAGAACTTTATGGCTACACGATTGAGTATCTTAACCGTTTTGATAGTATGAACAGTGTTCCAAAAGAGAACTCCTTGGTTATTTTTGTCAACCCCTCTACCCCTGATGGAAAATTTTATCAGATAGATGAACTGATGAGAGTATGGAGTGAAAAAGGGTGTACCATTTTGATAGATGAATCATTTTTGGACTTTACCCCATTTGAGTCTGCTATCAAATATCTTGACTATCCCAAACTCTATATTCTAAAATCCATGACCAAATTTTATAGCTCTGCAGGAATTCGTATTGGTGCAATAGTCTCCAATCAAAATAATATAAAAAAGCTACAAAAAAGTGAACCACTCTGGAAAATATCAGAGTTTGACAGTCACTATCTTCAATCAGCACTCAGAGATGAAACTTTTCCCCAAAAATCTCGAAACATTAATTATGAACATAGAAGCTATCTTATAGAGATTCTAAAACAATCAAATTTAATAGAGAAAGTCTATCCCTCCTCTGCCAATTTTGTATTGGTTAAACTAAAAAATATCAATGCTACTGCTTTTCAAGAGAGGTTAAAAAAAGATAAAATCATGGTAAGAGAGTGTGGAAATTTCGATTTTTTAGATGACAGTTTTATTCGTATTGCAGTTAAAGAGATGCGGGTATTAAAAATATTAAAAAATATTTTGTAAAATTTATCACCATTAAGGAACAAAAATAAAATGTTTAAAAATCTATATTTAGGTATAAAGTTCTCTTTTTCATACTTCTCTATACTCCCCATCAAGTTTAAATCCACCGATAACCTCGCCAATCCACATATCTTAAATGTGATGCTACTCTCTTTGCCACTGGTTGGATATCTACTTGGTTTCGCCACGGTGACGCTCTTTTTTCTTCTCTCCTCTTTGGGGTGGTATGGGGCGATATTCTCTGCTATTTTCTATATGATACTTTATGGATTTTTGCATACGGAAGCAATTATAGATGTTTTTGATGCCATCTACGCTTCTCATGGAGGCAAAGATGCCTATGAAATTATAAAAGAGCCAACAGTTGGTGCAATTGGAGTTCTCTATGGTGTCGCTTTTTTGTTACTAAAAGTGGCAGGTATTGTTTTTCTTTTAATCCATGCACTATTTGCCGAGTTTATCGCAGTATTGGTCATTAGTCGCCTCTCTTTACTAACTCTTTTGATACTTCATGATTTCAAATCCTCTTTTGTCACACAGCTGAAAGAGGCGTTGGACTATTGGTTCTTGGGACTCATCTTTTTGCTTATTACCATCATGGGTTCAGTCTATCTGGCATCATTTCTTATATGGCTTATTATCGGAACTATTGTGGGGTTTAGTATCTCTATATTCTTTGCAAATAGGCTCAAATTTGTCAATGGAGATGTCTTAGGAGCGACACTTGAAAGTGTTGAGATTTTGCTATTTTTGGTAGTGGCTATTTTTATGGTATAGATTAAAAAAAAGAATTAAATAAAAACATTATTTCATTTTTTTCACTATTTTTGACTATAATGCGTAAGATACAAAGGAAAAAACATGAACAGATTCAAAAAGGCTCTATTGCTATTTGCCATTGTTGGCTCATCACTCCTATTCACTCCTCACTTAAATGCAGGAGACATCTCTGCTGAATTAAAAAAAGAGATATTAGAGACACCACCAAGATTGTTAAAAAACCAGTCCATACTTACCGATTTTTATGCTCAATATAGATATCGTCCCTTATGGCTTACCAACCATGCAACCAAACTACGAAAAATTAAATATTTTTTGGATTATGTTCGTACTGATGTCACCCTTGACCCCAGAGGATTTATATACAAAGAGAGTATGGCTCTCTCTAAAATCTTTAGACGACAGGTGGGTAAAAGAAAGGCATTGAAGCTTGAGTTTAGGTTAACAGCACTCTATTATGAGTTTTTACAACATACTGTTTATGGAGAGATAGATTGGTCAAAATTTAACTCTCATCTGAAAGCATTAAAAGAGTCCAAAATACATGGAGATTGGACAACCTATGCTTTTCATTTTGACATTATAGAGTTAATGGGACGAGAGGATATTTTGGCGACCATCAAAGAGATAACGCCTAAAGGGTATAGATATGCAAAGCTTATCAATGCATTGAAAAAACTTCGTGCCATACAGCGTCAAGGGGGTTGGAAGCTTTTAACCTATTACAAACCTCTAAAACCAGGAGAAGTCCACCCTACTATCCCAACACTTCGTAATCGCCTCAAAGCCTCTGGGGATTACACAGAATGTTCAGCTCAAAGTGCAAAACAGACCACATTTTTTGACCCTTGCCTCAAAAAAGCTGTTCAACAATTTCAATATAGACATGGATTAAAATCGGATGGGGTAGTAGGAAAAGGAACACGTTTTACCATCAATAAATCTGTTGAGAAAAAAATTGATATGGTACTATTAAATATTGACCGAATCAAATGGCTACCACGCGAATCAGCCAATAGATACATTGTGGTTAATATCCCTGAGTATCTTCTTCACTATATTGAAAACGAGAGAGAGGTTAAAACATTTAAAGTCGTTGTCGGAGATACCAAACACCCCACACCAGTGTTTAGCAATAAAATCTCCTATATTGTGCTTAACCCCTATTGGAAAGTACCTGAAGGGATTGTTAAAAGAGAGGTGATTCCTCATATGCTCAAAAATCCAAACTATATTACCCGACAAGGACTTGAAGCTCACCAAACATGGGAGGAGAACTCCTCTATTATGTCACTTGACACTATTGTTTGGTCAGATTATCTCCAAGAGGATAAAAAATTTCCCTACCGTCTTATGCAGCCACCTGGTCCTCGAAATGCACTGGGTAAAATCAAATTTAAATTTCCAAATCGCTTTTCGGTCTATCTTCATGATACCCCAACTAAAAAGCTATTCAAAAGAAAAAATCGTGCTTTTTCACACGGCTGTATACGACTTTCTGAGCCACGTTCACTCCTAGAGATTATCTCCCAAACGGATGAGAATATAGACCTACTCCAAAGTAATCAGATCCTTATGGGAAAAAAGAAAACACAACTCAATATGGCGAATAAAATTCCTATCCATATCATCTACCTCACGGCAGGAGTGGATGCGAACAACAATCTTATTTTTAGATATGATATCTATGGATATGATAAGTATCAAAAACGTTTTCTACGTTAAGCAATTTTTTGCAAAACTCTTTGGAATCAGAAACTTTAGTTTCCCATAAGGCTACCCCATGGAAATAAACACACAAATAGCTTTATGAGGTTAAAGCCATCGGTACTAGTTTTGCAAGAAGTTTAATAAATATAAAATAAAAAAGGGTAATATAAAAATGAGTTACAGTTCATGGTTTCAAGCACATGGTGAAAAACATAAAGCAATAATAGACAGGCTCTCACATCTTAATGATGATGAGCTTATAGAATATTTTAGATTTGATAACATGGTACAAAAAGAGCCTTATTTTTGTCCTCTCTATAAAGATAACAAAAAATGTCATGATAATAATGAGCTAAACTGCTATCTCTGTGCTTGTTCAAACTTTAGGTTTAATGAAGAGGGATTTGAAAAAAAAGGAGAACAGACACTATACTCTAAATGTGACATAAACTCAAAAGATGGTTCACAATACAAGTCGCAGAGTGCTATTCATCAGAACTGTGCAGGGTGTTTTGTTCCTCATTCTGAGCAGTATATTAAAAAATATTTTTCAAGAAACTGGTTTAAAATAATGAAAAATGTTATGCCGTAAAGTTTCATATGTAACCAAACATTCTATAAATAGAAATTATAGTCGTATCACCATAGATTATTAAGCTTATTATAATTTTTTATATATAATAAAAAACATTATTAAAAAGGAAGATGTATGTCACGGGTAGAATCACAAACACACCAATATACACCGTATAATCAGATAGACAAGGAGCAACTTCGGATAGATATCGAAGAGGCAAAGGCAACGATTGGCGAAGCCACACAGGAGGATTTTAAACACCTACTAAAAATGGAGAAGTGGGGAAGAATTGCTACTTTTTCAGGTTTTGCAATTATCATCTATCTTGCGTTTGCAGGAATAAGTTCAGGTTTTGCTTTTTGGTCTTTGGGATTTGTCTCTGCGGTGTTAATTAGTACAGGAAATATTGGTCGATGGGCAAATGTGACACACCCAATTTTACATGGTGCTTATGATAAAGTACCAAATATTCCTAAAAAATATACTAAAAAGTTTTTTGCTAGAGGAAATAGAAGATGGCTAGACTGGCTTGATTGGATTAAACCTGAAGCGTGGATGTATGAGCATAATATTATGCACCACTATCATCTTGGTGAAGCAGATGACCCTGACAATGTTGAACGAAATATGCAGTGGCTTATCCAATCAAAAACACCAATGTGGCTTAGAACTATCTTTGTTTACATCTTTGCAGGAACATGGAAATTTACCTATTATGCACCAAATACACTTAGAATCCTACAGAATAAAAAGCTAAAAGAGGAGAATAAAAGGGAAATAACAGACTACAATTATGACCCTAGAGAACCGTTTGGATTTGATCTATGGTGGGACTACTATATTCCTTATTTTGCCGTTCATTTCATTATCGTTCCTGCACTTTTTTTACCGTTTGGTGTTGAGGCGGTTATCGCTACGTTAATTATTGTTGTTATGGCAGAAATTTTTACCAATCTTCACTCATTTTTAGTGATTGTTCCCAACCATTCCGCAGAGGATATTTATATGTTTAATAAGCCATATAAGGGTCACGGAGAGTTCTATCTTCGACAGATTATGGGTTCGGTTAACTACAATACGGGTTCAGATGTTATTGACTATGCACATGGATTTTTGAACTATCAAGTAGAGCATCATCTCTTCCCTGATATGCCACTAAGTTTTTATCAAAAAACACAACCTCTGGTCAAAGAGATTTGTAAAAAACATAACTTAGAGTATCGTCAAGAGTCGGTGTTTAAGAGAATGAAAATGACCATTGACCTGATGACTGGAAAAACCAAACTTCTTAGAGTTGACGGGATTTAAACCTACCACATCCTAATTTTTAGGGTGTATTAATCTTTTACAAGTATAATCATGGTTATTAAAACGCATATAAGATGCGTCCTATTTTTAAGGAAAATCATGAAAAAACTTCTCTTTATTTTACTGATAAACTATACACTATTTGCCAATAGTTTACCCTCTTCCATAAGCACAACCGTTACTTCTGTCTCAGCCAATAATGTACAAGTTGATGTCACCATACCCAAAGGTACTTCGGGAATTGTTATTCACAACTATGGAAACAACCTCTCTGCTATTACTCACATTCTCGTTAGTAGTGGTGGGAAAGAAGCAACCATACATCCCTATCAAGACTTGGGTCATGAGAAACTCCCCAATATCAAAAGTGATGTCATCAAAGGAGACAAAGTTATCTTTGGAAACTTTTATGATAACCTTCTGATTATTGCTCCCAATGAGGAGGTCTATAGAAAAACAAAACAGGGGATAAAAAAAAGCTTTGTTCATCCAGATATCTACGCCATGGATTTAATCGTTCATGGAGAGAAAGAGATTAGCCTAGCTAACCTCAAAGCATTTGCACAGAGAAACCAAGTAGGATTGGTACTTATTGCGATTAAAGATTATATTATGGTGCTTGACCCGATTAGTTCAGAGTATCTCCACAAATTTCCCCTAACGGTCAAAGTAGACCAGACCATATCTCCTTTTTATGCACGATTTGAGCAGATTTCAAATGGGGTGTTTGGAACAGAATCAAATCAAAAATTTTTAGACTATTATGAGGGAGTAAACCAAATAAAATGATTGATAAAAAACACTTAAAAGCCTTTATTGAAATGGTGGGCAAAGAGAACATCTATGACGACAAAGCACATATGATAGCCTATAGCTATGACGCGACTCGTACCCGTTATGAACCCGATGCTGTTATTTTTCCTAGAGATGAGCATGATGTAAGCAATATCTTAAAATACTGTAACCAACACCTCATCGTCATTACTCCACGTGGAGCAGGTTCAGGCTTTACAGGTGGAGCATTACCTGCCAATGGTGGCATCATCCTTGGCATGGAGAAACATATGAACAAAATACTAGAAATAGACACCCAAAATATGGTTGCCGTAGTGCAACCAGGGGTTATCAATATGGATTTGCAAAAGCACGTCGAAGAGCTTGGACTATTCTACCCACCAGACCCTGCTAGTGAGGAGTACTCAACACTTGGTGGAAACGTCAGCGAAAATGCAGGAGGTATGAGGGCTGCTAAATATGGTATCACCAAAGATTATGTTATGGCACTCAAAGCAGTAAGAACAAATGGTGACATCATTCGAGCAGGTAAAAAAACCATCAAAGACGTAGCAGGATATAACATTGCAGGTATCTTGACAGGGAGTGAAGGAACACTAGCCATACTTACTGAACTCACCCTAAAGCTTATCCCTAAACCGAAATACAAAAAGACCTACATGGGTATCTTCCCCTCTGTTGACAATGCCATGAATGCCGTCTTCAAATCCTTATCAGCAGGAGCAAACCCTGTGGCAATGGAGTTTCTAGACCAGTTGGTAATCCAAGCCCTCATTGAAAAGTTGGGCGTAAACCTACCAACTGACGCAGGAGCTGTTTTGGTAGGAGATGTAGATGGAAACGTCCCCGAAGAGGTGGAGTTTCAGCTAGAGACCCTAGAGAAATCGTTTAAAGAGAACGGTGCATATGAGTTCAAAATAGCCAAAGATAACGAAGAGGCAAAAGAGCTATGGTACGCCCGAAAAAATGCCTCTCAATCCATCACCATCTTTGGAAACAAGAAATTAAACGAAGATATCTCCGTACCACGCTCAATGCTACCCCATGCCCTAAGAGAGATTTATGCTATTGGTGACAAATATGGCTTCAAAGTCCCCTGTTTTGGTCATGCAGGAGATGGAAACATCCATGTAAACGTCATGATAGATGCCCTACAAATAGACATGGGACACCAAGCGATAAAAGAGATTTTTGAGATGGTAGTCAAAATGGGTGGTACACTTAGTGGAGAACACGGAATAGGCACAAGCAAAGCTCCATTTATGGGCATAGCCTTTAACCAAGTAGAGCGTCAGCTATTTAGTGATATCAAAAAAGCATTTGACCCCAATGGAATTTTAAATCCAGGGAAGATGGGACTTTAAGTAAATTATCAAATTATAGCGAAAAACCACCTCCTTTAGGTGGTGGAGTTGTCAAGGATTGGTCATAGAAATCTTGTAGTTATTAATCTCCTCTTACTTCATAGATTTGAGTAGTGTTTATTTGTAAAAATGCACTCCACACTCCTATATAGTAGCTGATAATATTGAGATAGGAGGAAAAAATAAAATTCCTCTTTGGTTATTTGGGTTTTTGTATTGATAATTTGATGTCTAAAAGAATCCCTAACGCCCTATCGGTTGTTGCCCCTATCGCTTCGCTATGACGGGGGATATTATTTCATCTCTCTATCTCTATCAATCAAAATACCTTTCATAGAATCCACTTCAATTTTACCCTCTTTAATTATCAGATATTCATCATTACTAAGCCCTCGTCTATTATACAAATGCTTTTCTCGTATCTCAATCCACTCATTTTGTAACTCTTTAGCATTTGCATGATAAGGAAGATACATAAATGGATTCATCATGTATTGTTTATCTTCCAACTCCATCAAAAAATTATACGCAACCAAGCGAGTAATAAATTTACTCAATGTGGCTCGTGTTGTCTCCAACTTTTTACACATACTTGTTTTGTTTATAACCACTATGCTCTTTGATGCTTTAAATAAATCTCTTATTTCCAATAACATTTTTATCTCTTTTGGCGATTTCATACTCAACAGTATGTAGTCAAAATCTTTATATACCATTCTCCAACCTCCTTTTGCTGTCTCTACTTGACTCTTTTTAAAAATAAACTCTTCTTGGTTTATCTCTCCTGTTTT
>JALTGP010000172.1 GCA_027076905.1 Campylobacteraceae bacterium
TGGTCTTTGGGTATTTATGAAGATGATGAATGTTTTGAAAATTTATGATGTTGAGAAGCTATTTGAATTTCAAGAGCAAATTGGGTCTATAATGGGGTGTGAGATTTAGTTGTGTAGAAAGGTATGCATTTGACAGCGTTTTGTATCATACTCCGAGATAAAGTAGTTTACTAAGGTAGCATTATAGATTCTCTCATCTGCTAGAACATTAAAGAGGTAACCGTTATACCATGTTTTTAACTTTTTTAGTAGTTGTTCTTTGTCGATACTCTCACAGATTCTAAAAATAGATTGTTCTAGTGAGGAGTTTACCTCTTCCCCAGTAAATCCTGCCATTGCATTAAAATTTTCATTGTAAGTGATATGTTTGACAATATTAAACCCAGAACTTAAACTATCAAGCGTAATGGGTGTAACCCCTGTAATAAACATCTTTTGTACTACACCACTTTGTGTTGCACCTTTTAAGACTTCATAAAAGCTTCGTACAAATCCACCTTTTCCTACTATTTCTAAAAAATCGTTCATATTGTAAGCTAAGATGGCGTTTGCGAATTGGTCGTATTCGTCTATGAGGAGGTAGATTTTATCTTTTTGTGTTTTTTTAAAAAAGTACTCCATTAAAGATGTTGGATTGTCTATCTGTTTTAATTCATCTTCATACTCTTTAGGGTAACCATATTCTAAAAAATATCTTCCTAATGACATGCGTATTTTAAAAGTAAACTGTTCAAAGAGTTGTTCTCTATCTCCATTTATATCTATGCCAGAAAATTCAAAAAACAAAATACGAAAACTACTTTTTAAAGGGGTTGGATTTACTCCAATATAGGTATTATTAAAAATATCATCAAATTCATTAGCTGAGTTTTCATCGTAATAGTATTGCAAAGTTGAGAGGAAAAGAGATTTTCCAAAGCGTCTTGGGCGTAAAAAAATAACAAAATCATCATTAAGCTTTTCTAGTTTTTCTATATAGTCTGTTTTATCAATATAAAGGTAATTATTATTTATTTTTACTTTTCTAAAGTTGCTATTGCCATAGA
>JALTGP010000173.1 GCA_027076905.1 Campylobacteraceae bacterium
AAATCATCTCTAACCATAACGTAAACTATCTCTTAGTAGGAGCAAGACAACTTGGAAAATCTTCCATACTTAACGCCTTGGAACGCCACTACAAAGAGAGTAAAAAAGTGAGCTGTTACTCGGTTACGCTTGATGAGAGTGGCGATGTGTTGTCGGCTTTGCGTGAAGTGTTGAGCATGAAGAGAGATGCAACCCTAGAAGAGATTGTCAGCATCATAAAAAATCAAAAGAGAAAACCAATCTTTCTCATAGATGAAGCAGACAAATTTGTGCAACATGAAAAAAAGAGTGGCTACCTCATAACTTCGGTGTTTAGAAAACTTTCCCAAGAGGGAGATGCTATGTTTGTTATGGCAGGGTTTTGGACGCTTTATAAGTATGTTACAGTGGACTATCAGTCGCCATTGAAAAACTTTGGAAAGATTATCAATCTTGCTGGACTAGAAGAGGAAGCCTGTAGAGAGCTTATGATACACCCCATGCAACGAATAGGCGTAAGCTATGAAGATAAGGGCATAATAGAAGAGACCATTAAACTGTGTGGATATAGAGCCAACTACATTGCTACGGTTTGTGATGTTGTTTTAAAAAAGTTAGAGAGTTCGGTTATCTCAAAAATAGATGTAGAGAACGCCTTAAACGATACAGCCATAAACAATATGCTTGTTGGTTGGGGAAATTTGAGTCCTAACCCAAAGGCAAACAGGCTTGATAGACTTATTGTCTACTTAACCATTGAAAAAAAGAGTTTTCGACTAGGCGATGTGGTAGAGGGTCTAAAAGAACAAGGCTTAAAGATAGATATTGACAGAGTCAATGAGAGTTTAGAGCGTTTGGTTTTGGGTTATGTGGTTGGGAAATTAAAAGGGAATTATGTCTATAAAATCCCTTTACTTAAAGAACGATTATTGGAAGATGATTTGGTCTATTTGGTTGAGGGGGAGGTTTTGGCGTTGAGATGATATTCTGATTTTTGATGTTGAATTTATACCAATTTTCATTTGACGGTGTTTTCGGGGGAAAACACCCTACTGTTATCCAAAA
>JALTGP010000174.1 GCA_027076905.1 Campylobacteraceae bacterium
CGGAAACCCTGGCTTGATGGGTGTAGGAAAAAAAGAAGCCAGTAAAGAACAATTTTTAGAAAACAAGAAGCTTTTACTTGATAATATTTCTAAAAAATAGTGATTAAAAAATCTCTATTCTACTTTTGCTAGTGATGATATTAAACATCATCACTAGGAAAAACCTCCAAAAACTCCACCCCATCTTTTGACCCAATAAGCAAAAAGCTTCTAAGCTTAGGAATACTTTTGACCTTATCAAGCTTCAAATACCCCTCAACCTGTTTTATCCCATCTTTTTTAATGGTTTTATAGTTGTCCTTACCTTTAATCCATTTAAGTTCAAACAGATAGTTGTTTGGCACTCTTGGGTCTCTACCAATGAGTAGAATATCGGGATATTTTTTGTTTTTTTCAGGTTGAGACTCTATAAAATAGAACTCTGCAAAACTAAAGAGTGAAAGAGCAATAATCTGAAAATATTTTTCATCAAACCCCATGTGGTCACGGTTCGAGAGAACTTTTATCACTTCATTTAGTTGTGCTTCAAAGGGTTTGGTATCGCCTAAAAGAAGTTGGGTCAAGATTTTTCCAATAGATTTGGTTATGGTAAACGCATTTCGTCTCTCTAACTCTATGGTAAAGTAGTTAAAATAGAGCATTTTTATCACATAATTTGGTATCTCAAACTCATAGAGTCCATCTACTATCTCATTTTTAATGGTAATAAATCCCATAGAGTAGATAAGCGTTATAAAATCATCAGAGGTAAAATCTCTGTTTAAATCATATCTATCTTTTATGATGCCTGTTAAAGCATTTTCTTCTATTAAATCTTCTAATATTTTAAAGTTTTGTTCACTATCGCCAATATTAAAAAGTTTCATAATAGCCCTATAATCACTTGCTACATTGACATCTAACATTTTGGTGGGCATGGTACAATCATCATAATCATAATTTGATATAAAATAGTTTAACAGTGTAGAGTTATAGATTCTCTCATTGGCTTTTACATTAAAAAGATACCCATTGTACCAAGTTTTGACTTTTGCTAAAAACTCCTCTTTTCTACTGATATTACATCTTTTAAATATAGTCTCATCTAAAGAGTAATCAACCTCTTTTTGCGTAAAACCTGCCATATCATTAAACTGTTTATGATGTGATATATTTAACACTATATTAAACCCACTGCTCAAACTATCAAGCGTAATGGGTGTAACTCCTGTGATGAACATCTTTTGCACCGTTCCTGTTTGGGTTGCTCCTTTTATTGCTTCATAGAAACTTCGTACAAACCCACCTTTGCTTACTATTTTTAAAAACTCCTCCAT
Source organism: Campylobacteraceae bacterium (assembly GCA_027076905.1). Taxonomy (GTDB): domain Bacteria; phylum Campylobacterota; class Campylobacteria; order Campylobacterales; family Sulfurovaceae; genus UBA1140. The sequence goes on from JALTGP010000174.1 coordinate 1,317, forward strand.
ACTATTGGCAAGTATGGCATTGGCGAACTGGTCATATTCATCTATTAGGAGATAGATACTGTCATTTTCAGCTACTCCAAAAAGATATTTTATTAGACCTGTGGGTGTTTGAATATCATCTATTTTTTCAATATAGTCTTCATAACCATAATTCATAAAATATCTGCGAATCGAGAGTTTTAGGCTATCCTTAAACCCCTCATAGATAATCTCCATTCCACTGTCTGTGTTAATTCCTGAAAACTCAAAAAATAGAATCCTATAGCTACTTTTTAGAGGCGTTGGGTTCTTTCCAATGTAGGTATCATGAAAAATAGCATCAAACTCATGAGCTGAATTTTCATCATAATAATATTGTAAGGTAGAGAGAAAAAGGGATTTTCCAAAGCGTCTTGGGCGTAAAAAGATAAGATATTTTTCATTAATAGTCTCTAATTTTTCAATATGTTTGGTTTTATCTATATATAGATAGTTGTCCTCTTTTGCCATTTTGAAATTGCTAATACCATATATTATCTTTTTCATTTTTATCTTGCCTTTTTAATATTAAGCATATTATACCCTTTTTCTCTTGTTCCCATCATCTTGGTGAGAATATATACGAGAGTATGCATAGTAAAAAGATTATAAATTAAGTAATTCAAGAGTTAAACCTCCAAAAACTCCACCCCATCTTTAGACCCAATAAGCAAAAAGCTTCTAAGCTTAGGAATACTTTTGACCTTATCAAGCTTCAAATACCCCTCAACCTGTTTTATCCCCTCTTTTTTGATGCTTTTATAGTTCTCTTTCCCTTTAACCCATTTGAGTTCAAACAGATAGTTGTTTGGCACTCTTGGGTCTCTACCGATGAGTAGAATATCGGGATATTTTCTGTTTTTTTCAGGTTGAGACTCTATAAAATAGAACTCTGCAAAACTAAAGAGTGAAAGAGCAATAATCTGAAAATACTTCTCATCAAACCCCATATGGTCACGGTTGGAGAGAACTTTTATCACCTCATTTAGTTGTGCTTTAAATGGTTCTATATCACCTAAAAGAAGTTGGGTCAAGATTTTTCCAATAGATTTGGTTATGGTAAACTCATTTCGTCTCTCTAGCTCTACAGCAAAATAGTTAAAATAGAGCATTTTTATCACATAATTTGGTATCTCAAACTCATAGAGTCCATCTACTATCTCATTTTTAATGGTAATAAATCCCATAGAGTAAATAAGCGTTATAAAATCATCAGAGGTAAAATCTCTGTTTAAATCATATCTATCTTTTATGATACCTGTTAAAGCATTTTCTTCTATTAAATCTTCTAATATTTTAAAGTTTCTCTCACTATCTCCAATATTAAAAAGCTTCATAATGGCTCGGTAATCACTTGCTACATTGACATCTAGCATTTTGGTGGGCATGGTGCATCTTTTATAATCATATTTAGAGATAAAATAGTTCACCAAAGTTGAGTTGTAGACTCTATTATTGGCTTTGACATTAAAAAGATATCCATTGTACCAAGTTTTGATTTTTTCTAGCAACTCATCTTTATCTATGTTCAAACACGCTTTAAATATGGACTCCTCCAAAGAGTAAACGACCTCCTCTTGTGTAAATCCTGCCATCTCATTAAAGTTTTCCTCATTTGAGATATTGGAGACAATATTAAACCCACTACTCAAACTATCAAGCGTAATGGGTGTAACTCCTGTGATGAACATCTTCTGCACCGTTCCTGTCTGCGTTGCTCCTTTTATCACCTCGTAAAAACTTCTTACAAACCCACCTTTGCTTACTATTTTTAGAAAATCTTGCATACTATAAGCCAATATCGCGTTGGCGAACTGGTCGTATTCGTCTATGAGAAGATAGATTTTATCATCTTCAACCACATCAAAAAAGTATTTTAATAACCCTGTAGGTGTCTCTATACTATTTAAACTCTCTCTACTAGTATCATAACCATAATTAGAAAAATATCTATAGATAGCCGATTTAATATTATCTTTAAACCCCTCATAGATAATCTCCATTCCACTATCTGTATTGATTCCAGAGAACTCAAAAAATAAAATCCTATAGCTACTTTTTAGAGGCGTTGGATTTTTACCAATATAGGTATCATAAAAGATAGCATCAAACTCATGAGCTGAATTTTCGTCATAGTAGTATTGTAGAGTAGAGAGAAAAAGGGATTTTCCAAAGCGTCTTGGGCGTAAAAAAATCATAAAACTCTCAT
>JALTGP010000175.1 GCA_027076905.1 Campylobacteraceae bacterium
GTGTTGATGACACTATGAGAGAGATGGCTAAAAGTAGTAACCAAAGAGAGAAATTTAGCCAAAAGCCAAAAGAGTTTAGAATCTATATGTTAGAGCAATCCAAAGAGTTAGCCTATAGAGAGCTTAATGCTTTTTTTATAGATATGAAGATAGCATTTAACACAGAGATAGAAGCTCAACTCAAAGAGTATGTAGAGGAGATTGTCAAAAAGATTTTTAACAAAGGCGTACAAACCGTTAATACTTGGGAAAATGAAACTGGAAAGATTCCAAACAGTACCATAAAAAAAGATTTAGCCAAAATGTTTGGTATGCAGTATAGTATGTGGGAAAAGAGCTATATTGATATACAATCGTTTAAGCGTGATTTAGAGATTTTTAAAAAGCCTAAAAATAACAACTCTAAAGAGAAAAAAGAACAATTAGATAATAAAATTTTAGGAGAAGTTCTTCCCATTCCACTCAATGAAGAGACAGAATTGGAGTTTATCTCACAGACTCTTCCCATAAAAATACCTGGAAATCTATCAAGTTTTAGTGCAAATTTTATCTTTAATCTAGCAAATCTACTAAAAAGTCATAACCAAGCTAGTGATGCCCTCTATGTATTGGAGAGTTTAGAGAAAAAGGTAGAGCCTTTTGTCTTTTATCATCGAAAAAAAATACAGCACTTAAAAGCCATTCTTCTCTCTCATAAAACCATACAAAAATGGGACGAGGCGATTGTAAACCTTCGGTATCTTTACGCCGATGGTTACCATTTTGAAAAACCTGAAATCTTAACACTCTTAGCCTCGAACTACAAAAGAAAAGCCCTCTACCACCCAAACGGTACACTAAACTACAAAGAGCAGGTGGATATTAATCTACTTCAACAAGCCAATGACTTGTATGAAGATGCCTACAATCTTAGCAAAGATGACAAGTACTATCATGCGATTAATAGAGCCTATATGATGTTGATTATTGATGCTATTGAGGGAACAAATGAAAAGAATAAAATTCAAAGAGAGATTGCTACGATGTATAATGAGCTACTCAAA
>JALTGP010000176.1 GCA_027076905.1 Campylobacteraceae bacterium
ATTCCCAACAATGAAAAAGAACTCTCTAAAATAATTGACCCTAAAGGTATGTTAACACCCCAACGGATTGAGTTGGGAAAAAAACTCTATTTTGACCCAAGACTCTCAAAGAGTAGCCTTATCTCTTGTAACTGGTGCCATAACTTGGGCTTGGGTGGTGTTGATGGTGTTGCTAAAGCGATTGGACATCAATGGAATGGAAACCCCATGCACCTAAACTCACCAACAGTTTACAATGCTGTATTTGCCAAAAGACAATTTTGGGATGGAAGAAGCCCTGACCTTGAAGACCAAGCAGAAGGACCAATTCAAGCAGAGGTAGAGATGGCTGCACCCAAGGCATTGATTGAAAAAAGAATCAACTCTATTCCTGAGTATGTTGATATGTTTAAAGGGGCTTATGGAAAAAAAGTTAAGATTGATTTTACAAAAATAGCTTCGACCATTGGTCTTTTTGAGCGAACATTGGTTACGCCATCACGTTATGATGATTTTTTAAATGGAAAAAAAGATGCCCTAACAAAAGAAGAAAAAAAAGGATTGGATATTTTTATAGATAAAGGGTGTGTTACGTGTCATAAAGGTATTGCCTTAGGGGGGGATATGAAACCATTTGAGTTAAGGTCAAAATATAAATATCGAGACGTAGGTGGATTTACTGGTAATACTAAGAAGATGATTAAAGTACCAACGTTAAGAAATATTACCGAGACAGCTCCCTATTTTCATAATGGTATGTTGTGGAGTTTAAAAGATGCCATTAAAGAGATGAGTCACGTTCAAGTGGGTTACAAAATAGGAGAGAACAATGGTAAAGATGAGAAGTTTAAATTAGAGATTATGCCCATTAATCTAAACGATAAAGAGATAGATAAAATTGTTCTATTCTTTAATGCCTTAGAGGGAAGAAAACCAAAAGTAGATTTTCCTCAACTGCCAAAAAGCACCAATACCACACCAAAACCCGATGCTAAATAGCATTGGGATTAACTAAGAAATAACTTCCTGCAAAGAGTATCATGGTTATTAAAAAATATTTA
>JALTGP010000177.1 GCA_027076905.1 Campylobacteraceae bacterium
ATCACTCTCATCTTACACATAAAACAGTAGCCCTACTCAAAGCAGTAACAAAGTGAATATTTCCCATGAAAAAATCCATACCCAATACATTTTTCCCTGAATCCATAGTACTTTTTGACCAATAAGAAGAACCAGAATTAAAGCCTTTTTGGCTATAACAATACTGATAATTATGATTATTCTTATTATTATCCCATTTTGCGAAAAAATTTCCTGATTTACGACTTAAAATATCTACCACATATCCCCCACAATCTGTAACTTCTTTTTTTAACATATCTATACTTGGCAAACTTCCTCCACTAGCAGAACAAATAGCTTTTGCATCTGATAAACGAAAAGCTTTACAACCATTATCCTTCATTCCCTTATATTTTTTACAAATACTAGGTGATGGTATTATCCATTTACCTTTATTTCTTATATTTGTTTTTGAAATGTGTTGTTTCTTTCTTACCTTAATAGGTGGATGACTATTTATTTTTGAATAGCGTTGTTTATCTCTTGCTTTAATATATGGACGACTATTTATTTTTGAAAGGTGTTGTTTCTTTCTTGCTTTAATAAATGAAGGAATATTTGTTGTAATATGTACTTTGGGAAAGCTACAACCTACAACAACTCCTAAAACTATCAATAAAACCAATATAAATCTCAATTTCATCTTCTTTCCTATTTACATAACTAAAATACCAAACTAGCATCACGACTAACCTTTATCCAATACCCCTCTTGGGCATTAAATTTAGTAAAGTCATTTAAAGAGTCGCTATACTCTTTTTTGTAAACTTTATCTGCTCCTTGAATAACTTCTAAACTATTATGAAGTTGTGCCAATATCTCGGTTAAACTTAACTCATTTAGAGGGTCAATTATATTCCAACCTTTTTTTAAAGCTATCGTTCCACTTTGATGTCTGTTTGGATAGTTTAATGTGGTTTTCATTCCTACCTTTATCCAGTAGCCCTTTCCTATTTCAAACTTTTTAAAGTCATTCAAAAAGTTAGGGTACTCTTTTTTATAAACCTTTTTTGCA
>JALTGP010000178.1 GCA_027076905.1 Campylobacteraceae bacterium
CAACCACAGCATACTTGGCTAAAGAACCTGCTTTTCCTGTAGTAGTTGAGACACTATCTGAGGAAGATGAGCTACTACTACCACTTCCACATCCTTGGATAAGGAGAAGTACGCTTACGGTTAGTAAAATATTTTTAATCATTATTAACTCCTAATAAAACACCTTTATCCAAATCAAATCCACAAATATTATCATAATAATAAGGTTGTACTCTCTTAGGAAAAATATCTGTGGTACGGTTCACCTCTTTAATATTACTCATATCATTGATATCAATTACCACCAAATCTATAAAGCTATCAACCATCATATATCCATCTTTTACAGCAATATCACTGCTTCCAAGAACTTTAACAAAAGCTCTATTTATAGGGTTTTTCTTGTCACTATTGTCTATGATATGCACCCCTTTTTGTTTCTCATTAACCAAAAGAATGTCTCCATAAACATATATTTTTCCTGCATCTTTTATCTCTCTTGATGCCTCCACTACAACAGAATCTCTTAACTCTTCAAAGGTCATATAGTTACTCTTTGCACATCGTGGGTCATCTCGGTACTCAATACCACAACCTGTCACTATTGCCATAAAAAATAGTGTTACTACTGTTTTATTTATCATTTCACTCATCCTTAAAACCTAAAACCAATTCTCATGAAATCTATATCTAGGAACAGTTGTTTATCATATAGACCAAATCCTAAATTACCATTATTGTCAAAGATATTATTATTAGAACCAAAGTATCCACCAATACGAAAAGCAGGTCCCCAATAAAATGACCAATCACTGTCTGCTTTCATGATACGAAAACCTATTTCAGCACCCAATCCAAGTTTTTGTACTGTAGCTAAACGATTATCATTTTTAAGCTTACCATCCAAGTAAGTATATGAGCCAAATCCACCATAATAGAACCCATTTGTTCTATTTTTAACAAACTTTCGATAGTGCAGTGAAAGATTACTAGCTTTTGAAGAGGAATTATCAGAGTAAAAGCCAAGAGAAACATCAACATCTTTCGCATAAACAA
>JALTGP010000179.1 GCA_027076905.1 Campylobacteraceae bacterium
AGCCTATGAAATATATGAAAAAAATATTAAAGTCTATCGGAAACCCTGGCTTGATGGGTGTAGGAAAAAAAGAAGCCAGTAAAGAACAATTTTTAGAAAACAAGAAGCTTTTACTTGATAATATTTCGGAAGAGTAGAGATTAAATTCTACTTTTTCTTGTGATGAGATTAAATATCATCACAAGGAAAAATTTCCAAAAACTCCACCCCATCTTTAGACCCAATAAGCAAAAAGCTTCTAAGCTTAGGAATTCCCTTAACCTTATCAAGCTTCAAATACCCCTCAACCTGTTTTATCCCCTCTTTTTTGATGCTTTTATAGTTCTCTTTCCCCTTAACCCATTTGAGTTCAAACAGATAGTTATTAGGAACTCTTGGGTCTCTACCGATAAGTAGAATATCGGGATATTTTTTATTTTTTTCAGGTTGAGACTCTATAAAGTAGAACTCTGCAAAGCTAAAGAGTGAAAGAGCAATAATCTGAAAATATTTTTCATCAAACCCCATATGGTCACGGTTGGAGAGAACTTTTATCACTTCATTTAGTTGCTCTTCAAAGGGTTTGGTATCGCCTAAAAGAAGTTGGGTCAAGATTTTTCCAATAGATTTGGTTATGGTAAACGCATTTCGTCTCTCTAACTCTATGGTAAAGTAGTTAAAATAGAGCATTTTTATCACATAATTTGGTATCTCAAACTCATAGAGTCCATCTACTATCTCATTTTTAATGGTAATAAATCCCATAGAGTAAATAAGCGTTATAAAATCATCAGAGGTAAAATCTCTGTTTAAATCATATCTATCTTTTATGATGCCTGTTAAAGCATTTTCTTCTATTAAATCTTCTAATATTTTAAAGTTTCTCTCACTATCTCCAATATTAAAAAGCTTCATAATGGCTCTGTAGTCACTTGCTACATTGACATCTAGCATTTTGGTGGGCATGGTACAGTCATCATAATCATAATTTGATATAAAATAGTTTAACAGTGTAGAGTTATAGATTCTCTCATTGGCTTTTACATTAAAT
>JALTGP010000180.1 GCA_027076905.1 Campylobacteraceae bacterium
TGGGCCTACCCCCATTCTTAAACCACCAGTTGATGATTTTAAGGTGGAATATGCAGTTCCTTTTTACAGCGACTGACAAGTCAGTTCGCCACTTTTCCTATGCCACGTCTTTAAACAAATAAAGAGATCTGTTACTGTCGTTCTGCTCACTCGGAGGATAGGGCAACGCTGAGGAGCGACCCGAGCGCCGTAGTGAGTGACTTGAGAATGGGAGGCTGGGTGTGGAAACATACCTGGCCTTTCTTCTTTGCCCCCTCCCATTCTTGAGTCCTTAATGCGTTAAACCTTCTGACGGCAAGCGGAGCGAGCCGCAGGGGTTGGGAACTCAATACGCTGATGCCGTTGAGAATACCTCAAGCGGTGTCTGTTTGTCCAGAGAGGAATGTTTCCTCTCTCTGTTATAATAGTTGAAATATCGATTCAGCCCCCTATGCAGCGCATGCCCATCTGAGTATGCCCTGGGATAAATATCTTCGTATTTGACTGTCCACCATAGACGTTCTATAAAAACATTGTCCAGAGCACGGCCACGGCCATCCATGCTGATTGCAATGCTCTTGCCGAGCAACACACCTGTAAACGCCTCAGAGGTGAACTGCACGCCCTGATCCGTGTTGAATATTGTTGGATTTCCTAGAGTCAGTGCATGCTGTAATGCGGCTACACAGAATAGACTTTCCATAGTATTAGATAGCTCCCAGGCAAGTACGTAGCGGCTGTACCAATCAATTACAGCGGCAAGATACATGAACCCATGCTGCATCGGGATATAGGTGATATCCATGCTCCACACCTGCCCGACTTGATCTATAATCATATCGCGTAACAGGTATGGATAAATTTTATGCCCAGGTGCTGGTTTGCTTGTATGAGGTCCAGGCGTTATGGCCTGGAGTCCCATAAGCCGCATTAAACGAGCCACCCGTTTATGATTGACCTGATGGCCCTCGTCCAGCAGCCAATCAGTCATACGGGGATACCCAAATTCGGGATGTCGCAAATACTGTTCATCAATCAGCCGCAT
>JALTGP010000181.1 GCA_027076905.1 Campylobacteraceae bacterium
TAATAGCCAGACTTTGTATGTTCTTTACCGTAATAAGGGATGAAGTGACCATCTATATATAACCAATATAGTGCTACCACTCCATTGCGTGCTTGATAATTAAAAAAATTATTCAATAGTAACTGCGACTTTTTTAGGTCGCATGCATCATGGATATATTTCCATAATGTAGTTTTACTGACTAGTTGCTTAAGGCCAATTAGTTGGCCAAATTCACGCTTAAAGACAACTTTTAGACCCTCTATAGAACTGATTCTGTTAATAAGCATCATGATAAATACATACATTACTATTGAATGCTTACCTAAAAAAGACTCACATAAGTCCATGAAATTAAAGAAGTGCTGGGAAATGCCCCAATACAAAAAACTCCCAGCATAACGATTTTCCTGAAAATCATGCTGCCCGTTAAAAATATCAACTACTTCTTCGTTTTCTCCTCCTTCATCGGCAGCAAAATTAATTGACAACTGCTGTTTTTGAAGCTCTTCACGCCTGCGTCTTCTCTCTTGTTCTAATTGTCTGGCCTTATTACCTCTTGGCAGATCAATACCTTTCTCTCGCCTGCCCTGTCTTATTCCTCCCTTATAACTGTTGACCAATCCTTCAAAACCAGCTTTTTTGTATGTGTTAACCCAATTATCAATAGATTGCCTCGATACCTTTAGTGCCTTAGCAAGCTTACATTTAGTGACTTGGCATTCCAATACTAATTCTATGGCCAGACGCCTCTTGTCTATAGCGGCCTTAATTTCTGTCTTTTTGTAGGGGACTCCATATCTATAAATTGTGAGTAGCTTATCAGAAGCAAACTCGATAGAATAACCATTGCCTACTGAGTAGGCATTATTCTCAGTTTCAGAGGTAGGAAATAATTGGTTTTGTATCATGGCCGTCTCTCAAAATTGATTTAATACCCACTATAGCACCATTTAGAGATTTCGTCAACCAAATTTTGATAATTTTTACTGAAAATGAGATAGTTATATATTATTATTGTCCAATTCTTAGTGCTGTAAT
>JALTGP010000182.1 GCA_027076905.1 Campylobacteraceae bacterium
ACAATAAATGATGCATCCGTTTTATCACGTATCTTCTTAATACACATACGAATATCTGCTTTTGTTATCATTTTCTCCTCCCAAACATCTTCCCACAACTTCTTTGTTGAAACATATTCATCAATATTTACAATCAAATATTCAAGAACCTTTTGCTCTTTGGGGGTTACTGAAATTTTGTTGTCTACATGAAACAGTTTTCCTTTTATGAGATTGTAACTATATCCGTTATTAAGTGCTATCTCTTCCTCATTTGATTGAAGATAAAAAAGCTTTAAAACTTGCTCAACACGGTACTTTAGCTCTTGTGATGCAAATGGTTTACGAATATAATCATTACAACCAAGTTCATACCCTATGCTTAGGTTATCAATATCGGTTAAAGAGGTCATAAAAATCACAGGTGTTTCATCTCCCTTTTCACGCAACATTTTTAAAATCTCATAACCACTTCTCCCTGGTACACGGATGTCTAAAAGTAAAAGATGGTAGGTTTTAAAATAGAGTGTATCTACAACTTCATCGCCATTTTCAAAACTCTCAACAGAGTAACCCAAAGTTTCTAAATACTCTTGGATGGTCTCTTTGTAACTCACATCATCTTCTAAAAGCAATATCTTCATTGAATAATAACTCCTGAACTGTTTAACTCCTCTGTGGTTAACTCATGATGTGTTTTAAGCATAAGGGGTGTACTGTTTTCAAAAACAATAACAAAGTAACCCAGATTTTGATTTTGAAAATTTTTGAGGCTAAAGTAAGCAAAAGCATATTTGTCTTGTGCAAAATAACCAGAGCTTTGTAGGTTTTGTAATTTAGAATTTTTCAGACTTTCAAAACAGTGTTTGTCATAGCGTTTATTTACCAAAACAAATCTGTTAAAAATAAGAGGATTTTTCTCTAAGTTTGTTGCAATGTTGAGATATTTTTTATCTAAAAGAATAAAGAGGGCATAACTATGCTCTGCAAGTTTTTTTCTCAAATGTTCAAAATTTTCAATAACTTCAATAGA
>JALTGP010000183.1 GCA_027076905.1 Campylobacteraceae bacterium
TAATTCAATTAAAACCTCTTCATCAATATCGTATAATTCCATTGAATCTATATTTATATTCTCTTCTCTATCATAATGACAATAATTATCATAATCATAATAGTTAATTTGTATTATAGACATTTAATATTCCTTTTTCGACTTAAAATTATAAGATTTTATATAAAATAGAGTATTTTTGTGATTAATTAAGGTTGTCAAGTTTCAAAATCTTTTGCTATACTAATAAATATACACACCCCAACCTTAAATCCCCATCAGCTACAAGAAAACCTTATCGACCAAAAAAGTTCAAACGAAAGCTATTATATGGTGAGGGAAACCATTATCATCTGCTTAAAGCTAAAGTACCGTGTCATGAATAGCCACTTTTTGTGCTATAACATTAGTGACTCGGATGTTCTTAAAGTATTCTTGGATATAAGTAAAAAAGTGGCTATTCATGACACGGTACTTTAATTCTAAATAAAAGAGAGGAGCTAAAATGTTAAATATAGTCAAAGTAAGACTCTATCCAACGGATGAACAAAAAGCTATATTAAGCAAAACATTTGGCTCTGCTAGGTTTATATATAACTTCATGTTGGAAAAAAAGATAGAGGCATATAAAAATAATAAAACCTCAATAAGTAGATTTGAGTTAATCAAAGAGTTACCTAAAATGAAAAAGTCTGATTTTGAGTGGTTAAAAGAGGTAGACAGTACATCACTTCAACAATCAATAAAAAATATGGACAGAGCCTATCAAGGATTTTTTAAACTCAAAAGAGGGTTTCCAAAATTTAAAAGTAGACATCATTCAAAACAGACTTACCAAACAACTACAGCCCAAATAAAAAAGGAGCAACTCTATTTATCTAAAATTGGTCTAATAGAGATAAGAGGTTTTAGAAAATTTGGTGGCAAACTAAAAACTGTCTCTATCTCATTTGAAGCAAATCAATATCACGCTTCTTTACTGTTTGATGATGGGAAAGAGTTCACTAAACCATCACATAATGGTAAAA
>JALTGP010000184.1 GCA_027076905.1 Campylobacteraceae bacterium
AAAAAAGAGATAAACAGAGCCTATTTTTAAGGGAGGTATGTTTACAAAGGAGAAGAAATATTTTATCTAAAACTCTGTTTATCTTGAAAGTGAAGTAAAGGAGATTAAACTTCATATCTTTCATATTGGTATTATAGGGTTAAACTATAAATAGATGAACAACAAAAAGAAAATGATAAGTTAATGAACTTAAAATTTTATCCGATAAAGAGCCTCTAGGGCTACTTTTTTATTGACTTTCTCTTCTATCTGTTTTTTTAACGTCTTTAACTCTTTGGGAGTAGGTATCTCTTTGATTAACAGTTCACACTTAAGTATCTCAATATGATTATCTCGACTCAACGAAACATTTTGTAGCGTAATTTTCTTATCTCCTATAATGAAGCTGTGATGCTCTAGTAGGGATATAACCTTGGCATTTTGGCTCATAGAGATAAAAGAGTTGATGAGGGGAAAGGTAATTATAATGGAGATAAGTAAGGTGTAAAAGAGGGCTTTTTTTGCTCGTTTCATGGGAGAAAACCCCTGCATAAAAAAGACCACCGAAACGGCAAAAGAGATTCCAATAAGGTTGGTTAAAAAGAGTAAAAAGGCTTGATAGAACATTGCCCAATCTCCCCAACCTAGACCAATTCCTGCTGTGGCAATTGGGGGAACAAGTGCCACAGCGATAGCAACCCCTGCAATGGAGGCAGAGAGCTTTTTATTGTTTTTGACATAGGCAGCAGCAATTCCTGAAATAATGGCTACAATCATATCCAAAACAGAGGGTTTAATCCGTCCCACCATCTCTTGGGTGAGATGCTGAAAAGGGAGGATGCAGGAGATGGAAGCTGAAGTGACAAGGACAATGATTATCCCAATGACAATGGTCTTTAGACTAGTTAAAGAGAGGTCTATGTCTTGCCGTAACATTCCCATTGAAAAGGAAATAATCGGGTGCATAAGGGGAGCAAGTAGCATTGCTCCTATGATAACAGATGCACTGTTTAGATAGAGTCCAATGGTAACCAAGATACTACTTAAAAACATTAAGATTAAAAAAGAAGAACTGCTCTTCCCTTCCTCTTTTAGGGTACCAAAGAGGCTCTGATACTGCTCCTCTCCTGCATGGGTAAAAAAGGGCAATCGTTTCTGTAAGTAACTCATGCGTTCTTTGGTTTTGGGAAGACTATCTACCTTTACCTGCTCTTTGCTATGCTCTTTTTTCTCTTTTGACCAAAAGCTTTGGGGAAGCGATATTTTTAACGCTTGTGGTTTGACTACAAACTCTACAGGAGTTGTTCCCACCTTATCCCCATCAATACTCAATGGCATCTCCACCATGCTCTCAATTTTAAGCTGTTCACTTTTGATATAGCCAACGGTTGAAGAGAGGGTAGACGCTTTTTTTTGAAATATTGTGGTAAGAATAAATTGAAGATACTCCACTATTGAATTTGGAGAGATAATCAACGCGTCTAGTTTGGCATCATTTTCAGCCACACGATGGTTAATTAGTTTTGAGGAAAAGGTTTTATTATCATGCTCTATACAGATAATTCCCGTGGCGACACTCTCTATCTCTTGCTGTTTTTTAGTGGTGATTTTTATCTTGGTATGTTGCATAAAACGTATTTTTTTATATGCGTCAAAGAGAAGTATCATCTTCTCTTTGAATCTCTTTTTGTGATATGCCAAGAGACGATAGCTAAGAGGTGGTGCATCTCCCACCAGTGCAATATGGAGTACAATTTGACCATTCGCATAGAGTATGTCCATCGGTTTTGCAGGATTATTAAGGGATGTTTGTAGGTTTTGAAAGATATCTTTTGAGAGAGAGAATGAATCTCGTAATGCCTCTTGCTTGAGATGAGGAATAATAGCCACCTCAAAACCGTTTGAGATGGCTCTAGAAAAGACAGCTTTAATCTCATAAATATTTCCCGATATCAGTACTTTTTTGAATTCCATCTTTTGGTGCATAAAGGTATCAAAAGATAGAAAAGTTAACTCCAAAGAGAGGGTATATTTTTTGACTTCATCTAAAACTTTTTGACTATCCTCTCCATAGATAAACGCTATTTCTCGCATTTTCTACCATGTATCATATCTGAGACAACTCCTGCTTTATCTTGATTTTCAGCCAATCCTCTGCTAATTCTCAAAATAAGATAGCCAGTAATTGCTGAGATAAATGAGCCAAGTAAAATTGCCAATTTATCAGCGTAGTGATAAATCTCCGTATCATTATATGCCAATGAGTCCACAAAGAGACTCATGGTAAATCCAATTCCTGTGAGTACCGCTACGCCATAGAGTTGTATCCAGTTACTCCCCGTTGGAAGTTTAGCCCAACCTAGCTTTATGGCTATCCAAGAGAAGCCAAAAACACCAAACTGTTTACCAACAAAAAGTCCAAGCATAATCCCCAAAGGTACAGGGGTTAACATCTGATCCATAGAGATACCTTTGAGGTCAACTCCTGCATTAACAAAGGCAAAGAGAGGTAATATCATAAAGGCAACCCAGTAGTGAAGACCATGCTCCATCTCTTTTAGTATGGAGAACTTTTTTCCCTCTCTGTCGGTAGAGTTCAGAGGAATCATAAAGGCTAAAGCCACCCCTGCTAAAGTAGCATGAACTCCTGATTTTAAGACGCTTACCCATAAAATTATGCCTACTAAAATATAAGCAGCCTTACGAATAACTCCCATACGGTTCATAATAAATAGCACTACCAATGAAGCTGAAGCGATGATAATAGAAACGGTAGAGAGTTCTGAAGTGTAAAAAAGTGCAATAATAACAATCGCCCCTAGGTCATCAATAATCGCCAATGCCATCAAAAATATTTTGAGAGAGAGAGGGACACGACTCCCTAACAGTGATAAAATTCCCAATGCAAACGCGATATCTGTTGCGGTGGGAATTGCCCAACCATTCATGGCAAAGGAGTCACCTTGATTAAATGCGACAAAGACTAAGGCAGGAACTAACATTCCTCCTAATGCTGCAATGGCAGGGAGTGATATCTGTTGCATGGAGCTTAGATGCCCTTCCATTACTTCTCGTTTGACCTCTAGCCCAATAAGGAAAAAGAAGATTGCCATCAACCCATCATTGACCCACAGAATAAGGGGTTTTGCTATCTGTAAATTACCAAATCGTATCTCTACATGGGTATGAAGAAAACTAGTGTATATACCTGAGAATACACTGTTTTGTAACAGCAATGCAAATATGGTTACAATAATTAATAAGATTCCTGCCGAGGACTCTTTTTTGATAAAATTATCTATTATTTTCATTTTTAAACCTTTATACTCTATTATAGAGAATTCTAATAATTATTTTTTACTTATTATTAACCAAATCATAACATTTTATTTATTA
>JALTGP010000185.1 GCA_027076905.1 Campylobacteraceae bacterium
ACTTCACTTCCCATCTCTTTAAATTTTTCAGACATCTCATCCATTCCTGCTTGAATCTCTAAATCATCAGCATACTCTCTCACCTCAGCAGAGATTTTCATAGAACAGAATTTTGGTCCACACATTGAACAGAAATGGGCAACTTTAGCAGCTTCCATTGGCATGGTTTCATCGTGATATTCTCTCGCTCTCTCAGGGTCAAGACCTATGTTAAATTGGTCAACCCATCTGAACTCAAAACGTGCCAAACTCATGGCATCATCTCTAGCTCTAGCCCCTGGGTGACCTTTTGCCACATCGGCTGCGTGGGCTGCAATTTTGTAGGTAATAAGTCCCTCTTTTACATCTTCTCTATCAGGCAGACCCAAATGCTCTTTTGGAGTAACGTAACATAACATCGCACATCCATACCAACCAATCATCGCTGCTCCAATTCCAGAGGTAAAGTGGTCATATCCTGGGGCAATATCAGTAGTCAAAGGTCCAAGTGTATAAAAAGGAGCTTCATCACACCACTCTAATTGTTTTTCCATATTCTCTTTGATGAGGTGCATCGGCACGTGACCTGGCCCTTCGATAATGGTTTGGACATCATGTTTCCATGCAATTTGTGTTAAACGTCCTAACTCTTTAAGCTCTGCAAATTGTGCTTCATCATTGGCATCTGCACCTGACCCTGGGCGTAATCCATCTCCAAGAGAGAATGTAACATCATAAGTTTTCATAATCTCACAAATATCTTCAAAGTGTGTGTTTAAGAAGTTCTCTTGGTGGTGATGAATCATCCATTTAGCCATAATTGCTCCACCTCTACTTACAATTCCTGTGACACGTTTAGCCGTCATTGGAACATGATGTAGAAGTAGTCCTGCATGAATGGTAAAGTAATCAACCCCTTGTTCTGCTTGTTCGATAAGTGTATCTCTAAACACCTCCCAAGTTAAATCTTCTGCAACACCATTTACCTTTTCAAGTGCTTGATAGATAGGCACCGTTCCAATTGGTACAGGAGAGTTACGTAAAATCCAGTCACGAGTTGTATGAATATTTTTACCAGTACTTAAATCCATAACTGTATCGCCACCCCAACGAGTAGACCATACCATTTTTTCAACCTCTTCGGCTATACTTGAAGTGGTAGCAGAGTTACCAATATTTGCATTTACTTTTACCAAAAAGTTACGACCAATAATCATAGGCTCAACCTCTGGGTGGTTGATATTACAAGGGATAACAGCACGACCCTCAGCTACCTCTTTTCTTACAAATTCAGCTGTAATTTGCTCTGGTAAGTTTGCTCCAAAGTTTTCCCCTTTAAGACGTGCTTCACGCTCTTTATCTTGAAGATACGTTTTGTTCATCTCTGCATCTTGGTTCTCACGAATAGCGATAAATTCCATCTCAGGAGTAATAATCCCTTGACGTGCATACCAAAGTTGAGAGACGTTTTTGCCCTCTTTTGCTCTAAGTGGAGTTCTAACAAGACCTTTAGCTCCTGCTGTTACATATTCGAGTTGTTCATCAGTGGCGTATCCATTATCTTCAGGCTCCATAATTCGCCCTTGGTACTCTTCAACATCTTCACGACCCAAAATCCAATCTTTTCTAATGGCAGGAATTCCCTCTCCTACATCAATCTCTACAGTAGGGTCAGTATAAGGTCCAGAGGTATCATAAACTCTAAGTTTACTCTCATTTCCAAGCAGAATTTCTCTTACTGGTACTCTAATATCTTTATGAATTTCGCCTTCTAAATAAACCTTGGTAGAAGCAGGAAATGGCTCTCTTGTTAAAAGCTCATTTGAAGTGGTTAGTGTGTCTTTATAATTTTTTTTCATTATATATTCCTTAAATATTATAATTAAAGGAAAAGAAGATAGATAAGTAAAACAGATAATTTAAAGAATAAAGCCCTAAAAAACCGTGTTTGTAGATAAATATATTTCTCTTCCTTACGCTGATATTAATCAGTTCAAGTTCAACGGACTAGCGAAAACGCTATCTCAGCTATTTTTGTAAATAGCACCCCGAGAGATGAAATTAGGTTATACATGATGATAAATAATAGATTGCTTAATTTTATATGATTTTATTACTTTTTGTTTATAACTCCCCTTTATCTAACTTCTCAAACCAAATTTTTAAGAGTTCTTTATATACTAGTTTATAAGCTTTTATTTTTTTAAAATTTAT
The DNA here is from genome assembly GCA_027076905.1 of Campylobacteraceae bacterium. Lineage (GTDB taxonomy): Bacteria > Campylobacterota > Campylobacteria > Campylobacterales > Sulfurovaceae > UBA1140. Next base: position 2,194 of record JALTGP010000185.1, read on the forward strand.
TTTTTCTCTTTTAAAGTAACTTTTTAAGAAAATACTTTCATCCTTAAAAGTTAGTTTAAACTCTATTATTATGGAGACTAAATCAAAGTACAAGTCGTTGACTCCTGCATATTCCCAGTCTATAAATTTGATATTTTTTCCAAAGAGAATATTTCGTTGATGTAAATCATTATGGCAGAGTTTGAGTTCTTTGGGTTCTTTTTTAAGTGAGATAAAGGCTTGTTTTATTTTTTTATGTTTAAAAGAAAAGTATTTTTGAAGGGAAGGGACTTTTTTATGGTGTTTTATTTTATGCAGTTTTTTTAAAAGTAGAGCAAGTTTTTTTAACGTTTGTTGGCTAAGTTTTATTTTGTGTATACCCTCTATAAACTCACATATCATTAAGCCTTTTTGTTCATCTAAGAGTAGAGGTATAGCTCCTATATCTTTTTTTGAGATAAGTGTTTGAATTTTAAACTCCGATTTTCTATCATTTATGAGCTTAAATTTTCTAATCAGATACTTCTTGTTTTCAGATACCACCAAGTAGTTGTAGTTACAGTGTCCTTGGTTCTCCAAGAGAGTAAAATTTTCTATTTTTTTATTTTTAAAGAGTTCATACTGTTGTAAATCAATGGGCATCTAATCCCTTCCGCCATGAGTGGTAGCCCCAAAATGAGAGGATGATGTAGAGTCCAAAGAGAACGACCGTGGCATAATATTCCGATTTGAAATACAAAAAGAGAGCCATCGTGTCAATAACTATCCAGTAGAGCCAATTTTCAAGAATCTTATTGGCTAACATCCATGTGGCAATCACTGAAAAAACCAAAACCAAAGCATCCAAATAGGCAAATTTTGCCCCAAGATAGTTATCGGAGAGATAACCCACAACCAAACTGACAAAAATACCTGTAGTTATTAACTCTATGTGCCAATTTTTAGGATGAGAAGTGACGCTTAACTCTTCGCCACTTTTTCCCCCTCGCCATAAAATAAAACCGTAGATTGCCATGCCCATATAGTAAAAATTTAGCAATGAAGAGGAGACCAAAGCCCCCTCCCAAAAGATAACAGTGTAGATAAATGTTCCCCAAAAGGCAAACAGCCATGTCCAGAGCGACTCCTTGGCTGCCAAGAGAACATAGGCGATACCAAAAGCAACAGCTAGGAGTTCCCATGAGGACAT
>JALTGP010000186.1 GCA_027076905.1 Campylobacteraceae bacterium
TAGGTAATAGACCACAGTGACTACTCTATTTTTAGAGTTTTTAAAAGCATCAAGATGTTTTTCATAGAAGTCTCCTTTTTCATAGATGGAAAAGTGGGTTTCAAAATAGGAGAGTCCCAAGTAGAGTGAACAGTTTAAATACTCTTTTAAGCCATTCATCCATGACAGATATTCACTTTGAATTCCATTATCCTCATCAAGCCATAAGGTTTTATCTTGCATTCGCTCTCTATCAAAGTACAAATTAGAAGAGGAAGAGATACCCGATTTTTTATAGCTGTTTTGAGTTTTAGCAAATAAAAGTAGATATTGAGATAGTTTAAGAGGAAGTGCCTTGTCGATAATAATATATCTATCATCTACAAGTGTATCTGTTATTTTTTCGTATAGATTAGTCAAGTTTTAAAACTGCCATAAATGCCTCTTGTGGCACGTTGACACTTCCTATGGCTTTCATACGTTTTTTACCTGCTTTTTGCTTATCAAGTAGTTTTCTTTTACGGGTGATATCTCCACCATAACATTTTGCTGTTACATTTTTACCTGTTGACTTAACGTTGGTTCGTGCAATAATATCATTACCAATACTTGCCTGAATCGCTACCTCAAAAAGCTGTCTTGGGATAAGCTCTTTTAGTGACTGAACAAAAGCCAAACCTTTGGTTCTTGCACTAGTACGTGGAACAATGATAGAGAGTGCATCCACAACCTCACCTGCCACTTTAATGTCCAGTTTTACCAAATCCCCTGGTCGAAAACCAATTGGCTCATAATCAAAACTTGCATACCCTTTTGAGGTACTTTTTAGTTTATCATAGAAGTCAAGAACAATTTCATTCATAGGAACATCATACTCTAAAAGAACACGCTCAGAGTTAATATAATCCATTTTAATCTGCATACCACGACGGTCGTTAAGGAGTTTAATTACATTTCCTAGATAGTCATTGGGTACTAAGATAGTCGCTTTTATATATGGCTCAAAAATGGTATTTATCTTCATTGATTCAGGCATATCATAAGGATTTTGAATGTCTATTCTACTTCCATCATTTTTTAGTACTTCATAAACAACTGTGGGAGCAGAGGCTATGAGTTCTAGGTTAAACTCACGCTCTAAACGCTCTTTGATTACTTCCATATGCAACATACCCAAAAAACCTGTTCTAAATCCTGACCCAAGTGCCAATGATGATTCAGGCTCAAAAGAGATAGAGCTGTCATTTAGTTTTAGTTTATTAAGTGCATCACGTAAATCTTCAAACTTATCAGTTTCGATAGGATAAATACCTGCAAAAACAAAAGGTTTAGCAGGTTCAAAACCATCAATAGAATCTAATGTGGGATTTTTGGCATCGGTTACTGTATCTCCAACTTGCAGACCATCAACCGTTTTTTGACCAGTAACCACGATTCCAATCTCACCTGTTTTAATCTTAGAAGTTTTAATAGGAGCGATAGGGTTTGGGTACATTAAATCAAGAACAACATGCTCCTCTTTGGTACTCATAATTTGAATTTTTTGACCTTTTTCGATGCTACCTTCATAGACACGAATCAGTGCCAATGCCCCCAGATAGTTATCAAACCAAGAGTCATAGATAAGAGCTTTACAAGAGACATCTTCATCACCTGTTGGAGCAGGAATACGTGCCACAATGTCTTCAATAAGTTCAGGAACACCCAAACCTGTTTTTGCTGAAACCAAAGAGTGTTCTGTACAGTCGATACCTATGGCATCTTCTACCTCTTCTAACACACGCTCAGGCTCTGCTGCTGGAAGGTCAATTTTGTTAACTACAGGAAGTAGTTCTAACTCATTTTCCATCGCAATATAGACATTGGCAATAGTCTGAGCTTCAACCCCTTGTGCCGCGTCGATAATGAGCAATGCCCCCTCAGAGGAGGCTAAAGAACGACTCACTTCATAAGAGAAGTCAACGTGACCAGGGGTGTCAATGAGATTTAGAATATAATGCTCACCATTATTTGCAACATAGTCTAGACGAACCGATTGAGCTTTAATAGTAATACCACGCTCTTTTTCTATGTCCATCGTATCCATAACCTGTGCCGACATTTTACGATCCGAGACAGCATTACACTCTTGGATAATTCTATCTGCCAAGGTTGATTTGCCGTGGTCAATATGGGCAATAATAGAGAAGTTTCTAATATGCGACTGAGGAATATTATTTTCTGCCATTAATTTGTCTCAAAAAGAGAGTTAACACTCTCATTGTTGTAGACTCTTCTAATCACTTCACCCAGCATTTTAGCCGTAGAAAGTACTTTTATCTTTGGAGAAGTTTTACCCATCGGAATGGTATTAGTAACCACCAGCTCATCAAGCTCTCCCGCTTCGATTCTATCATACGCAGGACCTGATAGTACAGGATGCGTACAACACGCCATAACAGAAGTTGCCCCTAGCTTTTTAAGTGCGGCTGCTGCCTTGACCATTGTTCCTGCGGTGTCAATCATGTCATCAATTATAATGACATCTTTACCTTCAACATTTCCTATGATATTCATAACCTCTGACTCATTGGCTTTTTCACGTCTCTTATCCACAATAACCATCTCTAAGTTCATAGTCTTTGCAAAATATCTTGCACGAGCCACCCCACCAATATCGGGACTTGCTACAATTGGGTTTTTAAGATTTTTTGATTTTACATAATCATTAAAAAGTACAGCTCCATATAGATTGTCTACAGGAATATCAAAAAATCCTTGAATTTGTGATGCATGAAGATCAACAGTTACTACTCTTGTAATCCCTGCTGTTTCCATCAAATTTGCTACAAGCTTCGCCGTAATGGGAACTCTTGGTTCTGCTTTTCTGTCTTGCCGTGCATACCCATAATAAGGGACAACCGCCGTAATAGACTTTGCCGATGAACGCTTAAGTGCATCTACCATGATGAGAAGCTCCATAAGGTTAAAGTTTGCTGGGGCTGATGTAGGCTGAATGATAAAGACATCTTTACCTCTCACACTCTCTTCAATTTTAACGTTTATTTCGTTGTCTGAAAATTTTGTAATTTTAGCTTTGGAGAGTGGTTGGTCGAGATATTTTGATACCTCAAGTGCTAGTTCTTCATTTGAAGTGCCTGAAAAAAGCATATATCCTGTCATATTTATTCTACCTTCTGTTCATTATTATGCGAATTTTACCCGTTTTTTTATAATAAAATGATGTAATGTAAGTATTTTTAGATAAAATGAGTAAAGAAGGATATCCTATGTTTCAAATTGTATTGTCTCTTGTAATTGGAGTGTTTATTGGATGGAATTTTCACCTCTTTTATATATATTTAGAACCTAAGCACTTAATACCAAAGAGTTTAACGCTCTCCCAAAACTATAAAGCATTGCCGATGGATGAAGCAATACTTCCAACAGCTACCCTTGTACCCAAAGATGAAGAGAATTTATCAACAGTGGCAAAAAAAATTATTAACCTTAAAATAGTGGATAAACGCCTTGTTACTTCTGACAATGAAAAAAGAGATAAAAGTCCTCTTGAAGATAAAAATGATAGCAATGATAAAAAAGGCTATATAAAAAATAAATATTTTCAAGTCCTACTCAAACAGAATAATTTTTCAGATGCAATGGCATTCTATATGGAGGGGATGCCCGAAGAGATTAAAACATATCAACTTATTTTAAAAGTCTATTTTTATGACAAAGCTTCTATCTCTCCTAATGAAACAATAGAACAACTGCTTCAATATATCGAAATAGAGCCACAAAACTTAGACATACAGCTCTATCTTGCAAAACTATATAGAGATGAGAATGAGTTTGAAAAATCTATAAATTTTCTTTTTGAGCTACAACATGCTTATCAGGATAAAAAACTACAACGAGTCAATGATGACTTAGAGACAACCATTACCACCTATATCAAAAAACTCAATGAGTCAAAAAGCATCTATAAACTTATTATATTTTTAGAGGATATTATCTCTAAAAGTAGCATGGGTGAAAAGTATATTATACAACTGGCAGAACTCTATAAAAGTTTGGATATATATGATAAAGCAGAAGAGGTTCTCAATGAGATCAACAGTGATTCCACCTATAATAACCAAGCAGTTAATCTCTTAACAGAGATACATGAATTACAGATAGAGAGTGAGAAATATCCGTATAAAATACCTCTTAATAAGAGTGGTTCACAGTTTAGTGTGAATCTCAAAATCAATAATACTCCTCTAACCCTACTACTTGATACAGGTGCTAGTTACACATTTATAGATGTAGATAAAGTTCCTAATTTAGAAAATGGAAAAGAGATTCTACTCAATACCGCAGGGGGAGAGATAACAGGAGAACTCTATTTGGTTCAAAGTTTGACTGTACAAGATATTGAATTAACAGACTTTAAAATTACTGTAGCACCCTTTAGTCATAAACATATGGATGGTTTATTGGGGATGAATTTCTTTGAAAAGTTTAACTTTAAAATCGACCAAGAGAAAGGAATACTATATCTTGGAAATCATTAGTCATCTGGTTAACTCTGTAAAAAAAGAGCTATCAAGAATGATAATAGTACTGTAAAAACTATTGTTAGTACATTTTGACTCTTTTGAGACAACTCTCTTTTCTCATGAATAAACTCTACAATTTTTATCGCAGGAAATGCCATAAACATAAACATGGCAAAAGTAAATACTGCGGTTATTACTATCTGTGTCATACTCTAAATTCCAAAGAAACTATGTAGAAAAGTTTCATCCTTTTTTGTCTTAATCGTGATATTGGTGACCTCTGTTCCATTCTCATCTGAAATAATCACACTATTATCCACTATTTTTAGATGTCTTTTAGCCCACTCTCTCTCTAGCTCCTCCATACGGTGAAAAATCTCCATATTGCTAGGCTTCTCTTTAAAATCATCATCAAGCTTACTTCTAATTTGGAAACCTCCAAATCTTTTCTCTCTATAGTAGGGAGAGTAGTGCTTTATCTTCTTATATATGGGAGCTTTGGGGGTAGGTCTTGCCTCTTTGTACGCCACAAGAGTTATAAATGTAAATCCTGCAATTAGTGCAAAAATAAGATATCTCTTCATTATATACGATTCTCTCTTTCTATGTTTAATTTATTTCTTTAGTTTATAGATTTAGTTCTATAAAACTATTGATGTTTATCAACTTTGAGTATTTCTTTGTGTGATATTATGGGTAATTATCTAATTGTTGGAGTAGAATTATGTACAAATTTTTAGAACTTGAAGCTGGGTATCTTTTTATTGCATTTATCATGTTAGCCGTTACCCTTTTTGTAACCACACGCCCTTTTTTCTCAAAAGGAGCTATAAAAAAAGGTCTCATTTCTGTAACAATATTTTGGGCTTTTGCCATTGGTTTCCACTATAAAGTAACCACAGATAGAATAAATACTGTTAAAGAGGCATTTAAGAATGGAGAGATTGTTGTTTGTGAAAGTAGAGCCACAAGGAAAGTTGCCCAATCGGTCAATGTTGAGAAATCAAGAGAGTGGATACTCGAAGGTGATATTTTTAGCTCACCAAATTATGGTCGTGTTTTTCATACCGCTAGATGTATTGTTAAACCTTTATTTACAAGAGAGTAGGAGTACTCTCTTCTCTTTTATTTCCTATTGTTTATTCTCTTTTGTTCTTTTGTATTAAATAAAAAGTTATAATTTAAAATTATAAAAAAACATCAAATTTTTTATTTATTCATTCGTTGACATACATCAATCAATTTCATTAATCAAATCGCGATAATACAATATGCTTTTCTAAAAGCAATTATTTAAAAGGATTTCACAAATGAACGAACTTATTGTAAGACCAGAGATTACACCTGATATGTTTTTGCCTATCTTTACTATCTCTACACTTGTACTTGTTTTTGGTGTTGCTTATGCGGCTACAATTACATTAGCAAAAATGGGTTATTTCTCAAAAAAGTGGATGAATCTTGGATACTTGTTTTGGGCATTACAAACTTACTCTCTATATTTACTCTCTGTTTGGATTCAAAGTGAGCCTTTTACCTCCAAGGTATTGATGGTGACGATGTTAGCATATCTGTTCATCCCCCATCTATATTTTAGATTAATAGAAGACTCTGATCGAAGATATGACTCAGGGAACAATATAGCAGAACAAAAAAACTAAGGAGGAGACATGGCTAACAAAAATCTATCCGTCTGGACAAGTATTCCATTTTGGCGACGGTCAGCTGCGTGGGTAACAGGCTTTGCATCTATTTTACTCATTTGGCTAACTTTTGATACTTTGGGTCAAATTACAATGGGTACAGATGATGATTTAAAAAATGGGGTAACTAAAAGAGTCCCAGCAGCTACAGTAATCAATTACAAAATTGGTTATGAGATGAGTACAAAAAGAGGACATGAGGTTCCAACCATTGGCGAAAAAGAGCCATTTTTTGGAAAAGAGTGGAGTGCCGATGATGCCGCAGACTTATTGCACCTTGGAAAACTTACCTCTCAAACTAAAAACTGTATGAACTGTCATACACTACTTGGAAATGGTGCATATTATGCTCCTGACCTTACCAAAGCATGGATTGATCCAGCATGGAGTAAAACAGGTCCAATGATGGCAATGACAGGAAAAAGTACAAAAGAGGAAGCGATAGCAGAATTTTTACAACATCCATCAACCTATCCTACACATGCAAGAATGATGCCAGAACTTGGTATTACAGCAGATGAAGCAAAAGGATTGGTAGCGTTCTTAAAACATATGAGTTCTATTGACACAAACGGTTTCCCAAGAAACTTTGGTAAAGAGGAGGGTTCAACAAATGCTCACTAGTATAAAAGAAAATCATTTGACTAATAAAGGTCAAGAGTTAGGAATGATGTATTTTAGAGTAGCTATTATACTCTTTGGTGCACAACTAGTTATGGGACTTATTGCAGCTATTCAATTTTTAGCTCCTGGGTTTTTGTTTGAACTTTTTGACTTTTCTGTAGCAAGAATGGTACATATCAATGCACTTGTCGTATGGATGCTTTATGCAATGATTGGTGCAACCTATATGATGTTAACTGATGAAACAGGACATGAAGGTGTGGCTATTGGTCTTGGAAAATTAGGTTTTTGGTTATTAACAGCAGCTGTTACGGTAGTTGTTCTTGTCTATATTATTGTTCAAGTTGGTCCTGGTACAGAAGCATCTTTATGGTTAATTCATGAAGGTCGTGAGTATATTGAAGCTCCAAGATGGGCAGATATTGGAATTGTAGTAGTTGTTCTTATTTTCTACTTCAATGTTTTTGCTACCTATATGAAGGGTGAAAAAACTGGTATTATGACCGTTATGGTTGCTAACTTATTAGCACTTGCAGGTCTATATATGGCAGGTATGTTCTACACAGATAATATCTCAATGGATCAATTCTGGTGGTGGTGGGTTATACACCTTTGGGTTGAAGCTACTTGGGAAGTATTTGTAGGAACATTGGCTGCTTATGCACTTATTAAGATTATTGGTGCAAAAAGAGAAATTGTTGAAATGTGGTTATGGATTGAAGTTCTTATGCTCTTTGGTTCAGGGATACTTGGAATGGGTCACCACTACTTCTGGATTGGTACACCTGAGTACTGGTGGGAAATTGGAGCATTGTTCTCAGCTCTAGAGCCTGTGCCACTTATTGCAATGTTTGTTCACGTACTCTATGATTGGGGTAAAGAGCAAGGTATTGCAGAGGGTAGAGGGGAAACTGCTTCAGTAATCACAAATGGTCCTGCTATGGCATGGATTGTAACCAATGCATTTGGTAACTTCTTGGGTGCTGGTATTTGGGGATTCTTCCATACTTTACCACAAGTAAATATCTATACACATGGTACACAGTTTACAGCAGCTCACGGTCACCTATCTTTCTTTGGTGCTTATGCAACCATTCTTATAGGGATGATGTATTACGGTCTTCAAAGAGCGTATGGTGTTCAGAGAATGAAACTAACATTCAAATCTAAAATGGGAATTTTCCTGACAACATTTGGAGTTATGGGAATGACCATCGCCTTAACAATTGCAGGTTATGAACAAGTAATTGTTGAAAGAGGTGAAATGGGTGCTACATGGAATGCATTCTTTGTTGCACAAAACTTACCTTGGTATGTTCAAGCACAGATGTGGAGAGCGATTATGGGAGTGGTTACATTATTAGGATTTATCTACCTAGCATGGGATTTACTAACTATTGGTAAAGTTTCAAAAGAGGCAGAAGCTTAATAGAGATTATAGAGACTAGTTTAAACTGGTCTTTTTTAAAATTAAATATAAAGGAGACTTAATGATTGAGCCATTAACAGATGTAGTTCCCAGTTTTTTTGCTATGCTAAATCAAGGCCCATTGACTTTGACTATCGCTTTACATACCGTAATTATTTTACCTATGTTTTGGATTTATAGATCTGAAAAAAAGAGATTAGAGAGTCAAGAATAGATTTAACTTAAAGAGAGGGGCTATAGTAGATATTCATATCTATACATCTATAGCCCCAAGTTTACATTGTCTAAAAATAAGACAAAAAAGTCTATCAAAAGGAGCTTCAAGAATGTTAAATCTTGAAGCTAATTTTAAATATAAGGAGAGAAAATGAAAAAGATTTTAAGTATCGCAGCAGCGACAGCATTAACAGCAAGTTTTGCATTTGCAGGAACATCTAGCATGGACTTTGCAAAGAAATTTGAAAAAGAGTGTCAAGGGTGTCACGGGCCAATCCACCAAGGTGGTGTTGGTTCTGACCTTAGACCAAAAGCTCTTAAAAAGAAAAACAGAGAGATGTTGGCTGAAACCATCATGAATGGTAGAGAAAATACAGCTATGCCAGCATGGAACACCACATTTTCTAAAGATGATGCAGCAGGTATGATTGATTATCTTATGGATTGGAAAAATACAGTTGAGCTTAAACTAAGTTTTGATGAAGTACATAAATCATGGACAAAACTAGCAGACAGAGAAGCATTGGCTAAAAAATATGCAAAAGCAGCAGATGTTAAAGATGTAAAAGACATTACTTTTGCAACAGAGAGAGATGCCTCTTTGGTTGACTTTATTGACTCAACTACAGGAAAAGTTCTTAGCCGTCATAAAGCTGGATTTGCTGTTCACGTAACTGTAACCAATAAAAAAGACCCAAGATATGCTTACTCTATCTCTCGTTCAGGTAAATTGACCATGTTCGACATTGCAGCACCTGGTCAGCCAGCACTTGCAACTGTTCAAGTTGGTCAAGAGTCAAGAGGACTAGCAGTTTCTCCAGATGGTAAATATGTAATGGCAGGTAACTACAACCCAGGTGGTGCAGTACTTTGTGATGCAAAAACACTTGAACCTCTAAAAGTATATGATACAAGTCGTGTTATTGATATGGACGGACAAATTGGACCTAGCCGTGTAGCTTACATAGCAGATACACCTTATGGACCTTACTTCTCATTTGGACTTAAAGATGCTGGTCATGTTTATGTGGTAGATTACTCTAAGCCTGATTTCCCAATTGTTGGTGATATTTCAGGTATTGGTAAAGTACTTCATGATGCATTCTTAAACGAAAACAAGGGTGAAGATTTTGGTCGTTATGTACAAGTAGCTTCTCAAGGGTCTGACCTTATGGGTATTGTAGACCAAAAAACCATGAAATTGGCTGCTAAAGTACATACAGGTGAAAAATCTAAGCCACACCCAGGTCAAGGTTCTTCTTGGTTTAACAAAAAAATGGGTAAACAGCTTAATGCAACCCAAAGTATGAACATTGGTCAAGTGGTTATTTGGACTTCTCCTGATTGGAAGATTGTTAAGAAAATCAAAACTACTGGTGGTGGTCTGTTTGTAGGAACAGGTGAAGATACACCTTGGATTTGGTCTGACTGTGTTCTTGGTAAACCTG
>JALTGP010000187.1 GCA_027076905.1 Campylobacteraceae bacterium
GTAAAAGGTCGTTTGTCCAAGTATATAACACCTGACAAGGCTGAAATGATTACCTTTGATGGCAAGGATTTGCTTTTGCTGTATAATATTAATTATTATATTAAAGATGATGGAAATACTATAAAACTTAATTTCACGCAAAAATACAAAATAATAGCTAAAAACCCTTGACAAAAAGATATATATGTATTATAATTAAAGCGTATAAAAGTATTTGAAGACTGCTAAAAGCAGCTCAAAGGAGTGTGTTATGGCTGAAGAATTACCTAAGCAGGTAGCTGATGCAGAGAAAAAAGCTGAGGAATTAGAGAAAAAGATTGGTGAAACAACTGAAACTCCTCAAGCTGAATCTCCTGCACAAGACAGTGATAAAGACTGGAAAGCAGAGTACGAAAAAGCTAAACATAAGTATGATGTGCTGCAAGGTAAGTACAATGCTGAAGTTCCAAGATTATCACAGGAGTTAGAGGAACTTAAAAGTAAAAACGTAGTTGACGACAATGATGATGAACCCGTTTCTGATGAAGATTTATTCTCAGGTATCCCCGATGATATAAACGTAGAAAAAATAGTTGAGGATAAATTAAAGCCCGTTAAAGATGTTGTCGATACGCTTGCTAATTTAACTTACACCAAGACATTAACTGAAAAAGTTCCCGACTGGCAGAATATCTACAATGACGGCGATTTTATCGAGTGGCTCAACGTTATTGAACCTGCGTCAGGTAAAACACGCCTTGAGCTTGCTAAGGAAGCTGAGAATAGACGTGATGCTGACAGGGTTGCGTGGTTTTTACAGCAGTATAAGTCGTCAAAATCTAAACCTGCATCGCCGAGTGTTGAAACGTATGTATCCCCTGCATCGGGTAGCTCTAATGTAAGCCCGTCTCAAACAGCACCTCCGATGAAACTTAATGACGAGATTATAAGGAATTACTACTCTGCTGTTGCAAGAGGGAAAGTATCCGAAGAGACACAGAAAGTGATGGAGGCGCAGATACAGAATTACATAAAAGGAAAGTAAGTTATGGCAATATATCCTATATCACAGGGTAGTCCTGATTATTCGTCTTCAGGAACTACTAAATTTATTCCTGAAATATTTTCGGGAAAGACACAGGTTAAATTCTACAAAAAGTCCATTGTTCCCGCTATTTCCAACACTGATTGGGAAGGCGAGATTTCAAAAATGGGCGACAAGGTTAATATTAGGACAATAGCTTCTGTTACAGGCGGAAGTTATTCAAAGGGACAGGCTATTAAATGGGTTGAACCCAAATCAGACAGTATTCAGCTTGTAGTTGATAAAGGTCATTATTTTGCTATAAAGATAGATGACGTCAATGAGAAGCAGATGGATATTGATATGATGAACAAATGGCAGGAAGATGCTGCTCAGCAGACTAAAATAGGTATAGATGCCGATGTTTTACAGAGCATATATGCTGATGTTCCTGCTGCAAATCAGGGCGCAACTGCCGGTAATGACTCCGCTGCATTTAATCTCGGCACAACTGGCGCTCCGTTGGCTATTACAAGAGCAAACATACTACAGGCTATAATTGATGCAGGCACTGTTCTTGATGAGCAGTCAGTTCCTGAGGATAGAGGCTGGTGGATAGCTCTTCCGCCTTGGGCGATAGGACTAATAAAACAGTCTGATTTAAATGATGCTTCTATAACGGGAGACAGCAAGTCTATCATAAGAAGCAACGGCAGAATCGGAATGATTGACAGATTTGAAATATACAACTCAAGACTTTTGGCTACAAATGGAACATACACAAGATGCTTGTTCGGTTCAAGAGATGCTCTTACATTTGCATCTCAGTTGACGGAAACTAAAACGGTTGATTTTGAAAACACATTCGGCAGAGGCATAAAAGGTTTGACAGTATACGGCTATAAAGTTGTTAAACCCGAAGCTCTTGGAATGATAGTTGCCTCTAAAGGGTAAGGAGTAAGTTATGGCAAATGTTGATTATACTAATGGAGCATCAGGCATACCTTTCGATGGTTTGAATAACTTCTATACTATCGAAAACACCATAGATTTTGCTCAGAAAAATGCGGCTGCTTCCACAGTTGTTCAGGCTCTCAATGTTGAAGCTGGCACGCTTGTGCTGAACGTAGCCTGCGAGGTTTTGACTCCGCAGGGAGCTACTTCAACTGCTACTGTGGGTGATGGCTCAACTCCTGCTGGATTTGGCGGAAGTGTAGACTTGAATGCTGCGGCAGGCACTATGACAGTTGGCGTCGGTGGAACAGATGCTTATGTAACGGCTGGCGGTCATTTATACACAGCCGCTGATACCATAGATTTAACTTTGAGTGCTAATGCTGTTGATACGGCAAAAATTAAGGTTAAGGCAATTTGTGTTAAACTCTAACCAAGAGGGGGTTAATCCCCCTTTTTTTATTTCATAGGAGAAAATTATGGCATTACACGATGCTTGGATAAGAGGAATTTTTACTCGTGATGAATCCACAGGGGGACTTGTTGTAAACGCTGAATCATTTAAAATTACACCTGCATTAACCTCAGGAGCTGCTCAAGCTGCCGCCCCTGCTGGCGGAACAGGAGCAACAGAGGGTGCTTATGATACCGCTGCTCACAGAGATGCAATGATAGCTTTGGTAAATGAGATGAGAGACGCATTGATAACTGCTGGAATAATGAAAGGCTCAGCTTAATAGGAGGTTGATATGACAAAGAAAACTTCTAAAACTACTGCAAAGAAACCTAAACTCGGTTCAGGTGCAAGGTTTGAGGCTCTTGTTCAAAAGGTTATGAAGGAAAAGGGATATAACCGTAAACAGGCAGAAGCGGTGGCTGCATCAGCGGGAAGGGCTAAATACGGTCAGAAAAAGATGACTAAAATGGCTGTTGCAGGCAAAAAACGCAAAAGTAAAAAATAGGAGGTATGAGTGAAACGTATTAAGTATTTCCGAAATCCAGAAACTGGTCTGATATTTGAATATACCGACGTCCTTGCGAAAAGGAATGATTTAGTTCCCATTTTTGATAATGAAAAAGTGGAAGAAGAACCTGAGCAGATAGAGGAAACTAACCACAAATGTCCATATTGCGGCAGATACTTTAAAAACGCAGGCGGTTTGAACCTACATTTACAGTTTTGCGATAAAAAACCAGAAGAAGAAGCAGAACAAAACATTGAAGAAGACGTAGTGGTATAAATTATTATGTATATTGCAGATATTGTAAATAATGCAAGGTTGAAACTTGACGATGTAGTAGAACCTTACTTATGGTCTGATGATGAGCTTGCAGAATATCTCAATACATCGGTAGAGGAGCTTTGCAATGAAAGCTATTTGATAAAGGATAGCACAACTGCTGATATTTGTACAATAAATATAATAGCTGATACTGCAAATTACCCTACAAGTGACAAAATAACCTCAATAGTAACTGCTAAATTAGACAGTATGACAAATTATTTAAGGCAGATAGATGACGGAGTAATAGCTGATTATGACGGATATACCATAACAACGCCGAGTTTTTCGTATGACGGCAGCAGTATCACTTTATATCCTACACCAACTGTTGATGATATTCTGCATTTGACGGTTTATAGGCTGCCTCTTAACACAATTAATATGGCAAATGCTTATAATGAGTTAGAAGTGCCGAGAAGATGGCAGAATTACCTTTATTATGGTATATTTAGGCTTGCTTATGATAAGAATACAAGCGATACTTATGACCCGCAGATGAGAGACAGATATGCTGTGCAGTGGGAAATTGTAAAAGATAAAATACTTAGGGAGTCAATTAAAAGTTATAACGTATCAAGACGTATTGTGCCTATGTATGGAGCTATGTAATGGCTACAATAGCTCCTTTTGTAGAAATAAACACATTCAGGGGCATAAATAATATTGATGATACTATTTCATTGAGCAACGGCTTTTTATCAGAGGCTAACAATGTAGATATAGACAATAAATCTCTTATAAGCAGGCGCAATGGTTATACATTAAAGCTGGCAGGGAGTTTTCAAAGTATTTTCGGCGGTTCTAATATTTTACTTGCTGTAAAAGACGGAAATTTAGTATCAATTAATGATGATTTTTCTGCATATAATGTTTTGCATTCAAATGTAGGCACATTGCCTATGAGTTATGTTGAGGTAAATAATAAAATATATTATACAAACAGTGTTGTTATCGGTTATGTTAAGAATGGCGAAAGTTATCAGTTAAAAGAACCAACCGAGACAGGAAGAAGCAAGCTCCCTGCTGGTCATATAATCGAATATTATCACGGCAGACTTTATACTGCAAAAGGTAACGTAATATATTATTCTGATGCTATGAATTTAGAGCAGATACAGACGAGAAAAAACTTCATTCAACTAAATGGTCGCATAGCTATGTTAAAAGCTGTCAGGGACGGTTTATACACCGCTGACGGCAGGATTAAGTTCCTTTCTGGAATGATACCGAACGAGTTTGTAGTAAGAATTTTGGCTGATTACAATGTAATTGAGAATACTGCTGTTAGAATGGACGGCAGTTATTTAAATCTTGGCAATCCAATAGATGGAAAAGTTATTTATATGGCTACGGAAAGAGGTTTTGCAGTTGGTATGAACGGCGGTCAGTTTATCAATCTAACTTCCAATTATTATAGCAATATAACTGGAACGAAAGGAAACGGAGTTTATATTGCAGAACAAAATAAAAATAAATATTTGGTTATTATAAGTTAAGGAGGAAATAATATGATTATTTTTAGCACAGGGTTAAGAAATAAAATGTTGGGTGTTGATAGTCTTGCCAGTATTATGGCAGACGGCGTAATTAAAATATATACGGGGTCAGCACCTGCAAGCAGTGATGATGCTGTTACAGGTCAAGAGCTTGTAACAATAACCAAAGGTTCTGCCACAGTTAAAGTTGCCAAGAAAGTAACAATCACTGCTACAATTTCAAACTCAGCGGATTATGCCGTAACGTTGAATGGAGTAACTTTAACCTATACATCGTCAGCTTCTGCAACGGGAGATGAAATAAGTGCTGGATTAAAAGCATTAATAGATGATGCTCAGGGAAACGGAATATCAGGCGTCATAAATTATGATAAACTTTATGGAAGATTTATAGTAACCGATGTCGGTTCTTCTTCGGGTCAGATAACGATAGAGGCAGCAACTGCTGGCGTTGATTTTGATGTCAGTGTAGGAAGTAACCTTGCACTTGTAACAAATACAGAAAGTGCTTATGGACTTCATTTTGATGCAGACAGTATAGCAAGCGGTGTTATGACTAAAAAAGCGAATGAGGTATGGTCAGGAGTATGTGGTGCATCAGGCACTGCTGGTTATTTTAGGTTTGTTTTAGATGATGACGATGGTTTATCTTCTACAACCGAGCCGAGAATACAGGGAACAGTAGGTACTGCCAATACAGATATGGTAGTAACTTCTACAAACTTTGCCGCAGGCGCTACTCAAACAGTAGATGTCGGAACAGCAACAATGCCTGCAAGCAGGAGTTAAATGAGCGTAAATTTAACGTTAAGAGGCGATGAGGAAAGGGCGGGTGAATACCTGCCTTTTTCCAAAAAGAAACTGATGGAGTTGAAGGATACTATGAGAAGTTTGAATCTTTCATCTTCACAAAGAAAATATAGTAGTGATGATATGACCATAACAGTATCATCTCAATATGGTCAGGATAAGATTGATATTTATGCTGAAGGGTTAAAATCGCATATATTTGTGGCTTATGTTGGTGATGCAACATACGATTATACCCATAAAAAATATTATCAGTATGTTGTAGATGAATCTAATAATTATGATTTTAAATTGGTTGAGAAAACGGAATATGATGCAAAAAAATTACTTGGTGTCCATAGTTTAATAGACGATGGTATGTACTATATTGAAGATACTGGAACAAGTCCAGATATATATCAACATACTTATTTATATAAAGGCAATGGTTTAAATGTCCCTGTTAATAATGGTAGCGGAATAGCTGCGAAACTATATTTTGCAGATGAAATAAGATATATTTTAACAAATGTTGGTGAAAATGAATATGTAAAATTGATAACAGAAACAAACTTAAATTATCTTATGTCTTATTTTCATTTAAGAGATATTTTTGGTAAAGACCTTAGTTTTTATTCTTTTATGTCTTATAAAAATAATCCTAAGACTTCTGATTGGTATGTTTTATTTTCTGGTTTTATAAACAGTTCGATTGATGAAACAAGTAATATTGCAACAGCATCTTCTATTTTTGATTCTTCTTATACTAATCCATTTTTTAATGATAATGCAATGTCTGCTCTTTATTTATATATACATAATTCTAATGGAACTCACAACTCTATAAAAATAGCTAATATGAAAAATGCAACTACGCCAGCTGTTATAACGGGTGTTAATCCAAACTATAAAGATAATAACAGAAATAGAGTTTATGGTATTTCTATGAAATGGCTTGATGGTGATTATAACCATAGTATAAATAAATCAATTTTTGATATTGAAAATAATAAAGTTAAAGTTCTTGAAAGATATATCAGAAGTGTAAATAATCCAGAAAATGCTTATTCTGATATTGTAGAATCGTGGAAATATCTTCCTATGGATTCAACTCTTTTTACTATAAAAGATTATAAATTTAATGGTTTTAAAGATACTATGATTCTTCCAATAAATATAGTTGATGATGATACAATGGATTATATAGAAATAGATAAACAGCAAGACCCGAAAAGTAATTTGATTAATAATATAAATTATGATTTTTATTGTGCGAATAAATTGGTTCATACAACAGGTTTTAAAAGCACTTTACAGTATGGCGGTGAAGATTATATGTATTTTTATCAAGGGAAATATATTTTATATCCTTATAAAATACATCCAGTGTTATTTTATCATAATAAAGATTTTGATGCTACTTTCTATATGACTTCAAAAATTACAAATGTAGAAGAGGTAGAGGCTGGTTATTGGTATAACGGTTATGGTAAATATAATTGGTATCCTGAAGTATTAGAAGGTTGTACTGATTCTGTTTATACGTATCACAAATTATTCTTTTATAAAATTAATATTTTACGTTTTGATTTTACTGTTTCTTATCATATTTGGGTAAATGGTAAAAATCATACTTTTGATTATAAAGGCAATTCTTCAACTTTCTCATTTTTTACAAGACCGATAGAACAGCCTTTACCAACTTTAACTTGTAGTGGAAGAACCGACCCGACAATACCAGGAATTAATATTAATGATTTTAAAGTTTATTCTTGGACAAATTCAGGTTACGATTGGCAATGCAATCCAATAAATCAAGAAAATTATGCTATGACAAGACCATTTTTTAATAGTATAGACGGACAGTTATTTTTTGATATTGATGTTTATAAAACATCGTATAAAAATAGGGTTTCAGCAGATTCTGATAATGATTTAACAGCAACCTATGAAACGCCTCCTTATTATGAATCAGATGCTAATAATTTATATGACAGAAAATGGATGTTATTTAATAAAGATGGTGATTATAAAACAATAGAACCACCGCAAAAAGACGGGAATAACTGGGAAAGAGTAAATGGTGTTGGATTATTATGAGTTATAATATTAATACGAAAGATAAGTGTCTTAAAGTAGTAGTATCTACAAACACTGGATTTTATATATCATATTGGCAAAGACCTAATGGCACAATTTATACTCAATTTGACCCTATAAATATAGTTCCTGGTTTAAGTGTTTATGATTGGCAGTTAAATTATAGTGGTGATAAGGAAATTATTACTACAAATTATTATGGTACTCCTATAACATATAATAAAAATCCTTATTATTTACATAAGTCAAAATCAGAGCCACAATTAACTTGCTCTTTGGATGTTAAATCAATTGTAGGAAATGGTATTATTATAGATACTATTACAAATCAATCATCAAATGAAAATGTTGATGTAGATGGTAAAAATATTGGTAATTATATTCCTACTATTTACCACCCATCTACAGAAGGTAACCATATAGTTACTCTAAGGGCATATTCCTCTAATGGTTCGTGTAGCAGAAGTGCTACAGTTTTAACTCATAGATTAAATTTAAAGCCTGGCGAAATGGTTTCTTATGGAGTAACTGATTATACAGGATATGAAGGGTTTTCAAGATTACCATTTACTTCATTTAAAGACTTTGTTCCGATTGCGGATGGTAAAGATATATATTCTTTGGCATACAAAAAGGATATAGATAATGGGGGTGCAGATGACCAATTAGTTTATCAAAAATATAATCTTGATACTGGCTCACAGATTGAGATTAGTTCATATAGCATACCTAATAGTTCATATAGTTCATCAGGATATGTATGTGAATGCAATGGACATAAATTTTATTTTTTAGGTCAACAAATTTTTAGAGTTGGCTCGGACGGGAGTATATCCCCTGGTCAGAATAATTTTCTTATTGATATTACGGACTTATCAATGTATAGCTATTCAGCATATAATGGAACACAAGTGGTTTCAGATGCTGGTGGAACTTTAAGCTCAGAAAAAGGTATATATACAGCTCGTGATGAAAATTACATATACCTACTAACAATAGAAGGTCTTATAAAAATAGATAAAAAAACTAATACTTTTTACAGTCCATCTACATTAGGATTACCTTCTGAATTTTTTCAATCTTCAAATTATTATATTTACTATTCACCCTATGGTGTTGTTGATGGCAATTTTATTTATATACTTGATACGCAAACAAACCAGTATGTGTATAAAATACATAAGGATACTGGTGAAACCCAAAAATTTAATCTTCCAGAACCGTATGCTACAGTTAATAATACAACTTGGTTTTATGTATATAAAGGTGTATTGTTTTATTTGACAGGTGATTATATTTTACCTTATACTACACATTTAATTTATCCAACTACATCAGCCAGATTTAAATTTTTAGATGTAAAAGACATGACTCTTAAAAAAGAATATAGGTTAGATTTGGCAAATGGTGAAAAATGGTATTTGTATGGAGTGGCGAAAGATGATAATGAACTTATTATAGATTTCTTTAAGGGGTATGTACCAGAATGAGTGATTTAGGAACTAAACTTCTACGCTATAAATTTACTCAGATAGCAGGAGAGGTAACTGCTGATTTTGAAACTACACCATCCAGTGGCATTGCACCATTACAAGTTATATTTACAAATAAATCTACTGGTGATAATTTATCCTATCTTTGGGACTTTGGCGATGGAAGTCTTCAAATAACAGAAAAAAACACGATTCATACTTATAATACACCTGGAATTTATATTGCTTCTTTATACATCTCTAATGGAATATTTACTGATTCGTATTCGTTACAAATTATTGTTAATGAAGCTCAAATAAACCCGTTAGCTCCGCCAACATCTACTATTTCAGCAGGGAGTACTGTTTATTATACTAAGTTAGTTTGTATTAAATCAATCAGTCAGCAGACTAACATTTCATATTTATGGAACTTTGGCGACGGACAGACATCAACAGAACAAAATCCTTGTCATTTATATTCCGATTACGGTAATTATACAGTTACGCTCACAACTATTTCCAATGAAACAAATCTTTCGTCAGTAGTTAGTATGGAAATATATGTTGTTGATGTGAATAAATTATATGATTATGTGTCTATTAAAGCACCTTCTATTGAAACAAATAATGGTATCTATTATAGTTTGTATGCTACTTCATATAATAATGACCCGAATTCAGTTTTAATTGACGGTGCAAGTTTAGATGTTAAAGAAGAAATTTCAGCAAAATTGTTAATTTATAATATAACTGATTTCCTACCACCTATTTTTGATGTGTATATATCACCATTATCAGCATTTGCTTCTGCTGATATTCATTTTAATGTGTATCCAAAAGCCAGTAATTATACATATTTATGGGATTTTGGCGATGGAACAACTTCAACAGAACAAAATCCAGTTCATATATATACAAATCCAGATAGATATAATATTACTCTTACAGTTTCAAATAATAAAGGTTCTGTTAAATATACACAAACTATTTTTATTTTAAAAGAAATGTTTTCAGTTTTTGGTTCTGAATTTTACTATCTTTTAGATACTGCTTATAACTATGTTTATATATTTAAAATTTCAGATAATTCTTTGTTTAAAAAGTTTGGTGGTTCAGGTTCAAGTATTGGTCATTTTATAAACCCAACATCTTTGGATATTATTAGGGTTAATAGAAATGTGAGAATTAAATAGGAGGCTAATATGTCAGTATTTGCAGTGGTAGGTTCAGCCTACAGGGATGCGTTGGTAAGAGGTAAAGTTGATTTTTCAAGTGATACTTTTAAAATTATGCTAATGAAAAGCGGGTATGTATTTGACACTAATGTTGTGAAATATCTCAAGAATGTTCACGGTATATTCAATGGCAGCGGAAGTGTTACAGATATTGCTTTTAGTGCTACTAATAACTCGATAACAACAACAGCAGGTGATTTTGTAGCCGCTGGTCTTATTGCAGGAAACACAATTACAATAAGTAATACGACTAACAATAACTTTACTGTTACAATAAGCACAGTAACTACAACAACAATAACAGTAGTTGAAACTGGCACTCTTGTCGATGAAACTGGAACAACAGCCAAAATAGAAGCAAATGATGAATTAGCATCTGCTAATGGATATACACAAAATTCAACTCCGTTAGGAACAGCTACCATCACAGATAATTCTGGGTCTGTTGATATAACATTCCCGACAGTTTCTTGGACAGCTTCTGGCGGTGATATAGGTGCAACACCTGGCGCAATAGTTTACGATGATACTAATGCAGATGACGTCATAGTAGGCTATCTTGACTTTGGAGGCGAACAAACAGCGGCTAATGGCAGTGATTTTACTATTGCATCGTTATCTGTAAGGGTATATTAAGGTATAGTTAAGTGAATATAACTGCCGAGCCTTTTGTAGTAAATGAAACCATAGCTTTCACATTATATGACATAAAAACAACTAACACTATAGCTTTTACATTGTATGATATAAAAACAACTAACACTATCGACTTTATACGACCCATAAGAATTAATGATATTGAGGTTAAAACAGTTAATGATATATATTTTACACTGACTCCATATCTTTATGTTGTAGATAGCGGTAATAACAGGGTTCAGGTTTTTGACTACGATGGAAACTTTAAGTTTAGTTTCGGCAGTTATGGAACAGGTAATGGTCAGTTCAATAATCCGTTTGGTGTTGCAACAGATGGAGATTATGTATATGTAACTGACACAGGCAATTCACGAATTCAAATATTTGATGTTTACGGTAACTATGTCAGCCAGTTTCCAACACAAGGTTTAGTAAAGGGCATAGCTGCTGATGAGCGATTTTTATATGTAATTGACCAGCAGAATGATAATGCTTTAATTTATTCAAAAGACGGCAACTTACTCTTTACTTATGGGGACGGTGCTACTTGCGACGATTGTTTAAATGACCCAACTTATATCCAAATAGATGATTATTATATCTATATTGATGATACGGGGAACAATAGAACTGTAACATTAGATAAAAATATATATTTTCCAAATAATCTTTATGCTATACTGCCAACGCCAGATGCTTCTTTCACAGGTTATTGTAATTCTATAAACTTAGATGTAATATTGCCAGATTTCAGTCTTGATTTTATTATCAACTCGAATGATGTAGCAGGAATGAATATAGCAATACCTACTGCTGATTTTAGTGCAAGTATGGGCGGTAGATTAGATATTCAAATACCTGCATTAGATAGTGCTTTTTCGGCTATTATAGGAGAAAGTGCTGATATAGACATTCTTTTACCAGATATAACGGTTGATTTATCAACGCATAATACAAATTATGGTAGTTTTGCGGTAGAAATTGCACCTATACGAGCCATATTTAAGACCAAAACAGGTGAAATTGGAAATTTAGAGATAGTTATACCTGATATTATATGTCATCTCGGCTCTAAACTTGGTTCTTCTGCACAGATCTCTATTGAAATACCGCCAATATTAGCTGATTTATATACCGCAACAGGAAACATTATTGACCTAAACATAAAATTGCCTTATATATATGCTGAATTCTATGGAAATTCAATAAGTGCGACAGTAAACTATAAAGCGATAGCAGTTAATACAATCACAAGTGCAGTTACAGAATATAATAACTTTAATTTCAATAGTATTACTGAATATAAAGGCAAATATTTGACAGCAAGCAATAATGGTATATACTCATTGGAAGGAGACAAGGATAATAACACTAAAATTACAGCTAACTTTAAAACAGGAACATTCGATGGATATGCAAATATTGTAAGAGTTCCGTATGAATGTTGGGTAAAAGGTAGGAAAGGCTCGATGGTTTTAGATTATATTTTAGATGAAAGCCAAACATTGTCATATCCTGTTTCACCACAATCAGATAATATAAGAGGCACACGAGTTAAACTTCCCAGAGGTGCAAGAGGACGGTACACAGCTTATAATCTAAAAAATGTTAATGGTTCTGATTTTAAAATACAATCTTTCAAAATAATGACACATAATATAGCAAAGAAGGTGAGGTAATATGGCTACAGTATCAGATATTGATTCCCGTGTAGTTAATAATATAGATAGTGCTGATACAATATCAACAAGCACTTTGGCACAATCACAAGCGTTTTTAAATGCCTTAGAGGCATCTGCGACAAATATAAGTGTTCCCTTTATAGATAACAATGTCGGACTTAGTTTATTAAATATAAATACATCTCCTATACAGTTTTCTCCATCAGATATTTCAGGTTATACAGATACATCAGATTTGGATAAAGCAAATAATGAATTTGATAGTGTAAAAGAACCTACTCTTGATAAGATTAATACATCAGATATAAATGCTAATGTAATAAATGATTTTACTGGTCAAGCACCTACATTATCATCAATTTCAGAGCCAACACACTTTGATGAACCAGCACCAACTGCTCCGAATATTACTCAAATAGATGTTCCCTCAGCTCCGTCATATACATTGCCAGAGATACCTACATTTAATGCTATTGAAATACCAACAGCACCCGCTGTAACAATGCCGAGTTTTAGTTCTACACTTCCTTATAATGATTTAACAGCTCCTGAGAATGTTTACAGTTATACAGAGAAAGAATATGTATCGGAATTGTTGGATAGTGTAAAGGCAAAACTTAATAACGATGTTGTAAATGGTGGAACAGGACTTGCACCTGATATTGAACAGGCTATATGGGATAGAGAAGTTGAACGAGATAATAAGGCTTTACAGATTGCAATAAATAACACAATAGATGCTTGGTCGGCGAGAGGTTTTGATTTGCCTAATGGAACGGTTGTATCGGAAATTGATAAGCTCACAAGAGATTATGAACATTCAAGACTTACAAGGTCAAGAGATATTGCCGTCAAACAAGCTGAATTGGCACAAAACAATACACAGTTTGCGATAACCAGCAGTATAAATATGGAAAGCATATTATTACAGCACGCAAACAATGTGGCAAACAGAGCTTTGCAGTCAGCTAAATATATAATAGATGCTGCAATATCCATATTTAATGCAAAAGTTACAAATTATAATATGAAACTTGATGCTTATAAAACAGAAGCTCAGGTATTTGAATCAAAAATACGAGCAGAACTTTCAAAGGTTGAAGTTTTTAAGGCTCAGCTTGACGGTGCAAGATTGCAAGGTGATTTACAAATAAATCAAGTTAATTTGTATAAATCTCAAATAGAGGGCATATCTACTTTAATAAACATATATAAAACTAAGGTTGAGGCTGCAAGAGTAGCTACTTCTGTTGAACTTGCAAAACTTGATGAGTATAAAGCACAAGTTGAAGGTTTTAGCACCAAACTAAGGGCTAAATCTTTGGAATATGACTTATATAAAGCCAAATTGGCAGGTCAGGAAACTAAGGTAAATCTATTCCATTCGCAAGTAGAGGCTTATAAAACAAAAATAGAAGGCGAAACTGCAAAAATAAATGCTCAATTGAATATATCAAGGGTTAAAAATGAAAAAAATAGAGAAATGCTTTTGGCCTATCAGTCACAATTACAGGCACTTTCTTCTAAATATGGTGTTCTTGCTGAAAAGATTAGGGCAAATGCCTCTATTGCAGGTGTTGTATTAGATAGTGATAGTAAAGCATTATCTGCGGCAGAAGCTCAGGCGAGAATAGATGTATCTACTAATGATATATTTGCAAGACACGTAAACAGCCAAGCACAGTTAGACGTTGAAAAAGCACGTTCAAACCTGTTGGCATTTACAAATATTGTTAATTCTCAAATATCTGCCGCAAAAGGCGGGGCTGATGTTTATGCAGGTATGGCTAACGCAGCATTATCCGCCGTGAATACACTTGTTACACTCGGCTCAAAAGCATTAGTTACACAAAGTAGTTCAAGTGCTACTTGATAAGGAGGGTTAAATGGCTAACAATATATATGACCAAACATTGCAAAATTATGATAAAAAAAATAACAATCCAAATGGAAATTTACCATCTGCAACGTCTGCTCCAAAATATATGACAATAAATGATATTCCTAAAGCTGCACCATTAAATCTTAATGTTGTGCCTGATGTTCCAGCACCCAATTTGCCTACAAACACACTTGGTTTCAGCGGTATGCAAAATCTTACAAATGCTATTGCTAATTATGGGACTGGTGTATTTAACGCCTTAAATGTTGCTAATGAAAATAAAAGGATATTGAATGCAAGGAAAACTTTGTCTAATCTCGGCATAAATAAAGCTAAAATTTATAAAGCTATTTCAGATATAAACGCCAATAAAGCAAGGGCATACGAAAATATGGTTAATGCAAATTTAGCTCCCTCTCTTGCTCAAAGTTTGACAGAAGCAAGAAACAGTCAAAGTAATCTTTATAATGCAAAAACAAAAGAAACAAATGTTAATACAGATGTTAAAAATACTCAACTTGATAATCTTTTCGATGCTCAACCTGATAGCACTCCAAAAATATCTGTTAAAGATAGGTTAAATGTTATGAATTATTTTCATAAACAATACTTTGGAATGAATGGAATACCCACAACTCTTGGTCAATCTATTATTGATAATTATAAAGCAACACACCCTGATGCTACTGAACTCGAAATAAATAATTTATTAACATCAAAAGTTAATCAAGATGCACAAAACTATATAAATAATTTGGAAAATCCAACTGCTGCAAATACTACAACTGTTCCTGTAAATAATCAGAATATACCTATTATTCCTACTAATGCTCAGAGTAATACGAATGTAGAAAATCAAATTCCAGCAGAAGGCAGTCAATGGAGAGGAAAAGACGGTAAACTTTATGAAATACAAAATGGTAAACTCGTAAGGGTGTCAAAGTAATGGCTATTACATTAGATGAATTGAAGGCACAAGGCTTTACGCCTGTTCAGCAAAATACTCCACAGCAGCAGGCCATACCGCAACAGCAAAATATAAATACTCCTACTTTGCCGAATGCAAAGCCTGCACCGATACCAAAGCAAAAACCTGTAACTATGAATGAACTTCAATCGCAAGGTTTTACGCCAGTTAAAAAACAGGCTCAACCTTCAACACTTGAAAATATATATAAAAAGAGTGGTGTTAAAAACTTGGTAGATAGTGTAAGACAAGGTTATCTTGAAGCTAACGCTGATATGTATAAGTATTTATCCGGCATAACAGGAGTTGCGGGTAAAAATCCTGTGTCTAAATGGGCTAAAAAAGCCTCGAAAGATTTATCTTATGCTGCCTCTCATATAAAAACTGATAATAATGTTGTTAGTTTTATTGGTAAAACAGTTGGCGGACTGGTTACCCCTACAACACCGTTATTAGATAACCCTGTTGCTATGGCTCTTTATGGCGGCACAAAGGCTATAACAGAACATAAAAACGCACTTGGTATTTTGTCAGATGTTGTTGATAATGTTGTTCTTGCGAAGACTTTTAAAATGACGCATTTGGATACGAAGTTGAATGCAGCTAAGAAAATAGGTTTAATTAGTGGCGCTCAAAATGCTGGCAGTGTAGTAAAGGGAGAAGAAACACCGAAACAAGCATTAAGCAATACTACTGCTATGACGCTTATGAGTATGCTTGGAAATTCAAATATGAGCGAGACAGCTTTAAAAACTGCACGTTCTATTTATGCTGCCACAGGAGATATAGATAAAGGTATAGCAGCAGGAACTGCCGTTAATACATTAGAAAAAAAAGGCATAAAGTTTAGTGATGATGACGTTAATAAAGCACTTAAAAATATAACTAAAGAAAAATATATGGAAGAGAAAAGGAAAATAATATTAAGAAGTTTACTTGCTAAACAACCTAAAATAAAAGGATTGCCGAGTAATGAAAAACCAGCTATAACTTATAATCCTGATACAGGCAAACCTACTATTCCATTAGGTAATGGTGAGAAACAAAATGAACCAATTCCAATAAATCCGTCAGAAGGACAGTTTGTTTCAAAAAGTAATAAATTATCAGCAGTTAAGTTATCTACAAAAGCACTTGAAAAAGCTAAAAATAAACCTACAGCTCCCTTATTGCCAGACTTACATAACAAAAGTAATGAAGAATTGAGTGCTATTAGACAATGGGCTATTGATTATGATAAGAAAAATAAAACAGACAGAGCTATAAAAGAATACAATAATTCTATACTTGATATTGCAAAAGAACAAGCTCCTGAGAAAAAAACAGGTTTGCCTATTATAGGAAGTGAAACCAAAAATGAACCTACAAATACAAATGCTATTGACCAAGCTGTTCAAAAAGAAAAAAATATTAAAAGTTTAACTCAAATACCAGAAAAAAATAATCTTGTTTCAACTGAGAAAGCAACTGCTGAAAATAAAACAACACCTAATAATATTGGATTAAACGACGTAGTTCATCAAGGTTTAAGGGCATTAAAAATAGCCAAAGATGAAAAGAATGGTATAGCGACTGGTACTGGCGGCAAAAAGCATGCTACTTGGAAAACATTTATAGATAGAGTTACAGACAATAATCAAGGCACAATTAAAGTAGATGATAAAACGAATAGGCTTATTTTTACAGGTAAGTATAAAAATGCTAAACCTAAAACTTTTGAAGTTTCACCAGATGTTATTAAATATGTAAAAGATAAAGCCATAAAACAGCCAGAAACAGCAAAATTAAGCCCGCTACAAGCAAGTAGCGATACCATTAAGGCAAATACATTAAAAGAGCCAAAAAATAGCGTAACTGCTAAACCTAAAACTTTTGATGATTTTGTTAAGAGTATAACATTAAACGATTTGAACCCATCTGGCGGTGTATTTGTTAAACATATACCTGAAAAAAGAACTAATGTAATATTAGGAAAAGATTTAACAACATTAGATAAAACGGCTAATAAACATCCAAATGATACAATAACTATATATCGTGGAGTTCCAAAAGGTGAACAATCTAAAATAGTTGCTGGTGATTTTATAACAACAAATAAACAACTTGCAAAGGATTATGCTGGAAATGGTAATGTTATATCTAAAAAAGTAAAATATAATGATATAATAGATAGTAAAGATGAACCACTTTCAGAAGAGTATCTTTATATTCCTAAAAATAATATTATAATAAAAACTAAAGCAAAGGATATATGGGATAAAATCCAACAAGGAAATAAAGATAAATCACTGTCGGAAATAAATGCAAAGTCTTCTCAAACGATTAATGGTGAAAAGGGTATAAGTATTAAAGAAGGCAAGACTATTCCTGTAATGACAGAAGAAGAATATTTGGCTGCAAATAATGCAAGTAAGTTGGATATTGGTGATTCAGCACTGCATAAGAATATTCCAGAAGGAAAAATAAGGCAAAAGATGGTTGAATATCAAGCAGGGAAGGATAAAGAACTTATTAAAAAAAGAGATAAATTAAGGGAAGAATATAAAAAAAAGGTTAAAAACGGTGAAATAAGACAGCCGAGTAGGGTGGAAGTGTTAATGAAAACAGCACAAGGAATGCCTGAAAAAGAATCTGTTAAAGCCGCAAAAAGACTTTTAACAAAACAAGGAATAGATTGGAAAACTGGTAAAAAAATAAATCTTAATGATAAAGTTAAAAGCGTGTTGCAAAATAAATTAAAAAAAGAAAAAAATAAAATATGGGAAATAGATAAAAAATCATTGGAAAAAATGATAAAAAATTCTTATGGACGTATTAAAAATTATGAAGATTATTTAAATCGTTTATTGCAAGGAGGTAATTATATTCCTCCAGAAATAATAAAAAAATATCCTAAATTAGCAAAAAAGTGGTTACCTTATGATTGGGAAATAACACAAAAAAAATATATTCAAAAAAAATTAGATGAAGAAATTAAACCACAAGAAAAAGTTAGAATAGTTAAAAAAGGTGGTTTATATTATATTCAAACCAGAGACTCAAAAAAATATGATTTTAAAGATAATATAAAAGTTATTTCAGCACAAAAAAACCCTCAATTGAAATGGTTAGCTTTCAAAACACAAAAAGGTGCTGAAAACTATATCAAAAAAAAGTTGATGCCAGATTATGAATGGTATTATAATCATTTTAAAAATGATTTACCAAAAACTCATAAAAATAAAATTAAACGTGCATTAAAAGAAGGTTATCCTATTCCTGAAGAAGTTCTAAAAGATTATCCTGATTTAAAAAAGGAATATGCTAATAAGCCAATTGTTAAGAATAATATCAATCTTAACGATAATCCAGACATTGCAAAACTTACTTCTAATGCCATAAAAACAAAAATATCACCAGAAGACTTTGAGAAAAAACTAACTACAACAGCTAAAGGTAAGAAGTTGGCTGATATTATACAACAAGCAGGGATTACTATTAAAGAATTTTATGACAAACATATTAAACCGAATTTGCCTGAGATGAGTAATAAAGGTTTTGTCGGTGTACCTGATATTTTAACAAATAAGAAGTTTGAAAAAGTAATAAAAACTGCAGATAAAGTTGCAGACACAACGCAAAGAATGGTTGAAAGGGTATTTGATGAACAATTTGAACCAGGAACTGTAAGAGAAGCCACTGCTTCAATATTAGCAAAGCATATAGGAAACTTTAAACATTCAAAAGATATAGCATATAAAACTGTTGAAGAGAATCTTAAATGGTGGTCAACTGTAAAAGAGTCTCAAGCCATAGATATTATAGATGCAATAGAAACAAATAGCGTAAAAAGTTATGTTTCTGGCTTAAAGAAGAATGTCGCAAATTATATCATAAAACAAACTGATAATTTTAGAGAAAGACTTGATAGAGTGCATAAACTTGATAATAAAGCAGGTATAACACATAGCTACATAAAAGACTATTTCCCGCATATATGGGACAATTCTGCTGATGAAGTTAGGGTATTTCTTGATAATTATCGTAGAAAAGTCGGCAATGATGCTTATGCAAAAACAAGAACAATTAAACTAATACGGGAAGGTATAAAAGCTGGATTAAAATTAAAAACGACAAATCTTGAAGAACTCGTAACTATAAGGGAAGTTGCTACATTAAATAATATTTCTAAACTTAATGCTCTGAACGATATGGCCAAGTTTGGGTTTGCCACATTTGCTCCTAAAAAGAACTTTAAATTTGAAAGACCTCTTGACGGTACAATATTATCAAGAGTAAGAACTATTGGAAAAAGGATGAGCGATAAAGGCAATGTTATTTATGGTAAACTTGATAGAGAAGAAATAATTAATGTTCTTCCGCATCTTAAAAATGATAAATCATTCTTAAATGGGTTCACAGCCGTTAAAAATACAGTTTCTCTCGATACACTTGCAAAAGATATGAATATTAGCAAAAATGCTGTTATAGTTAAAATAAAAAATGATTGGGAAAACTACAAAAATAAAACTTCTGAATATTATAAGGAAAGAAAAGCATATAATGAGCGTTTAGAGAAATTTAAAAAAGCAAATATTGGTCAGAAGATGGTGCAATATACAGCACCAGACCATAAGTTATGGTTTATGACAAACGAAGCAGCTCAGGTATTTAATGATGCTTTCCCGAAAGAAAGTTTATGGACTCAAAAAGATGTTGTTGGTAAAGCGTTTAGAGCAACAATGTATTCTAAAAATAGTTATGTTGCTGCAAAACTTGGTGTTTCATTGTTTCACTTTGTTCATATAAGCACAATAAAGCCCGCTGCTGAAAGTGCGATGATTTTGCAAAAAATGATAAATGGGAACATAAAAAAGAAAGATGCTTTTACGAGGTTTGCAAAGACGATAACCTTTTTAGACCAATATAGAGACGTAAAAAATGGTCTTGATATTAAAAAAGCGTGGAATATGCCATTAGATAAACTTACTCCAGAGATGAGAGAAAAAGTTCAGATGATTGCTGACGGCGGTGGCTCTCCTGAGATGTCTGCTGAGAACGTTATTAGAATGGTAAGGTCATATAAAATAGCAAACAAATCGCTGGCAGGAAAAGGGTTTGAGTTTACGACAAGAATGTTTGAACTTATGCAGAAGCCTATACTTGATAAATATGTTCCTGCATTAAAAATAGATACATACTTAAAAAGAGTTAAGAGAGAACTTGAAATTAATCCTGGTATGAGTGATTTAGAACAGCTAAAAATGAAACGCAAGATGTGGCAGGAAACCGATGCTATGTTTGGTCAAATGGTTTATGATACTTTATTCTGGAATAAGCGTATTAAAGAAGCATCGCAAGCTTCATTGTTATCGTTAGGCTGGCAACTTGGATTTATTAAAACGTTTGGAGGATCTGCCATAGATGCCTCTAAGGCATTTTCTAATCTTATAACTGGTAATTTTAAAAAGAGTGATATTACATACAGAACTCTTTATGCGGCTACTTACACAACTTATGCTGCTCTTGTAGGTGGATTAATGACATCTATTATTGGCGGAGTTACTCCAAAAACTATTGCGGATTTCTTTTATCCGAGAGTAGGCGGCAAAAATCCCGATGGAACTCCAAGACGTGTTAATACCGTTTTCTTCACAAGAGAGCCTCTATCTATAATAAATCATCTAAGGAAAGAAGGTATTCTTGGTGGAACTGAAGCTATTGCTTTAAGCAAAGCTAACCCTGTTTTAATAACAATGAGCGAATTACTTAAAAATAGTGATTATTATGGATATGAAATTAGTTCATCAGATAATAAATTACTAAGTATAAAAAGGGCTGAGGATTATATTGCTTATGTAGCAAAAAGTATGTTGCCTATCTCTGTAACATCAGCAGAAAGGACAGGAGATTTGAAAGGTGCAATTTTATCTGTTATGGGAAATGCACCAGCCCCTAAATATATATCAGAAACAAAAATAATGACTAAAATATACAGAAGAACAAAGTTACGTTTCGGCGGAAGCATAAAAACTAAAGAAAGTAGAGATAAGCGTGAGTTCAGAAATAAGGTGCTTGATTTATATTATACCGGCAAAGATAAAGAATTCAGTGAAAAACTTATAGAAGGTATTAAAAAAGGTTATATTCCAAATAGTCTTGGCAGAGTAAAAGCGTGGATTAGAGCATCACAAGTACCGCCTTACCTTAGAGCATACAAAAGACTTTCATCTGCTGACCAAAAAGGTATATGGAACGATATGAGTAAAAAAGAAAAATTAATTTATTATCCATTTTTGAGACCTGACCTGAAAAGAAAATATGCGAGTACTGTTGATGTTTCTAAGTCGTATCAAATTATGAGAACACTTTTAAGAAGGAGGGTAAAAAATGGCAGATAAAAAGAATTATCTCACAGTGCCGAGACCTAAAAAGTTGCAAGCATCAAAAATAGATAAACGTATTGACTTAGGTGAAGCATTAAGACTAAGATTTAGTGAACATTGGACTTTTGAACAAATAGCTAACAAATATGGAGTTACAAGAGCAGCAGTTGAAAAAAGACTTAGAAAATATACAAAGCTAATAAAAGACAGCGAAATGGTTGAAGCTTATGATAAAAATAAACAAACACTTCTTAGTGAAGCTGAGTTTAGTTTTATTACATCTATATTAGGAGGAAATAAAATAGAATCAGCAAACTTAACAGCTCTTGTAAATGCGTTGAAAACAATATATGATATGAATAGACTTGAAAAAGGTAAATCAACAGCGAATATAGCTATATCTCTTGAAGAAAGGCTTGATATGCTGGAGGGTAAAAAGTGAAAGGTGAGGTATCAAAGGGCAGACAAAAGGGTTCTGCTACACTGCCGCCAAAAGATAGATTATTAAAAATCACAAAAGAATATAGAGAAAGCTTTCCACCGTATGCTCGTAATTGTTTAAAATTACAAAATGTAAAGGGACAACTTGTTCCTTTCGAGCTCAATGAAATACAAAGAATTGTTCATTTTATTATAAATGATAATAAAAAATATAATAAATTAACACGAGTGGTTATACTTAAAGCAAGACGTTTTGGTATAAGTACATACACTGGTGGAAGATTCTTTTGGAAAACATCTATGAATAAAAATAGATATGCTATGATAGTAGCACACGAACCGCAAGCAACGGACTTTCTATTCAAAATGCAGAAAAGATTTTATAACAATCTTCCTGTTGAATTTAAACCTGAAACGAGATATAATAATAAAACTATGGTTGAATTCAATAATGAAAAAAATACTGGGCTTGACAGCACAATAAGTGTTGGAACAGCAGGGAAAGCTGATTTTGGAAGTGCACAAACAATACATTATCTACATTTAAGTGAGCTGAGTAAATATCCAAAAGCTACAACTTCATCGCTGTTGTTATCATTATTGCAGACTGTACCCGATGAGCCAGGAACAGAGATAATTATAGAGAGTACTGCAAAAGGTATTGGTGGTGAATTTTACAATAGATACAGAAATTCAAGATTCTATTATGAAATTTATCTCGATAAAGACTACAAGGCTCGTGCAAGACGCAGAGAAAGGGAAAATACTTCAAAAGAAAATAACTATATATCAATATTTATTCCCTGGTTTGCTTTTAGTGAATATGAAATGGATGTGCCTGATGACTTTGTTCCTACCAAAGAAGAGTTGGAACTTAAAAAAAGATATAATTTAACCGACAGGAAGCTGCAGTGGCGTAGGTATGCAATAGTAAATAAATGCGACAACAATATAGAGAATTTTCATCAGGAATATCCGTCGAATGAAGTTGAATGTTTTGTGAGCAGCGGTAATTCTCCTTTTGATGTAGAGAAACTTATGAAGTTAAAAGAGAATGCACCTAAACCTATTGCAAAATATAAATGCAATTTAACTACACAGCAGTTCTTTTCAGATAAAGACGGCAGCTTTTGGGTATGGAAAGAGCCAATGTCAAAAAGGTATCTTGTATCTGCAGATGTTGCCGAAGGGCTTGAACTTGGAGATTATTCATCTGCTGATGTTATAGATTTACTGACAGGTGAACAAGTTGCTCATTGGCACGGGCATATTGCTGCTGATATGTTTGGGATATTGCTTGTGTCTATAGCTATGAGATATAATGATGCTATGATAGTGCCTGAGAGAAATAATATGGGAGTGGTTGTTATAAATAAGATAATGGATATGGGTTATAAAAATATATATGTTGAAACAGTTATAGAGCCTCCTGCCAAACCACGCAAACGTTATGGATGGGTTACATCAAAAAAGACAAAATATCCTATTATAGATAATCTTGCATCTGAAGTAAGAGACAACACGCACGGCATAAATTGTGAATATACTTTAGCGGAAATGATAACATTTAAACAGAATGAAGATGGAACTCTCGGAGCAGAAGTGGGGGAATATGATGATAGGGTTATGTCGGTAGCTATTGGTAAATATGTCAGAACAAGGTTGCCTATGACCATTAAAAATAACGCACCAAACAGGTTTAATCCGAGAATAGTGCCAAAAAGAGAACCTGCAAGTGCGATAGGATGGGTGTAACAGTGATAAAATTAATTGGTAATACTGAGGTTGATAAGATGCTTGAAGAAAGTAAAGATACGGATATGCTTTCAGAGAAAGTAAAATTAAGCGGTATAGTATCTTATCTTAATGACAGGTGGTGGGAAGCCAAAAATGCAAAAATATATGTTGAACAAAAGATGTTAAGTAATATGCGAGCAGTAGAAAAAGAATATGACCCTAAAAAGCTGCAAGCAATTAGAGAATTTGGTGGTTCTGAGGCTTATATAGGGATTACTGAAACGAAAGTTAGAGATGCTTCTGCTTGGGTAAAAGAAATTCTATTCCAGCCGAGTGAACCTATGTGGGATATTAAACCTACACCTTTGCCTGAATTACCGCCTGAGATAGAGGAAGAGATAATATCAGAAGTTAGAAATGAATATATACAGCATGCGTTTGAATCAGCAGCAGCTGGCGGCCAGGAAGTCGATATAAATGAAATAGAACAAATGATACAGGAAGATGCACCTGAAATTAAAGAGATGATACAGGATGAAATAACTAAAAAAGCAACAGAGAATACCGAAAAATTGAGAAAAAAAATAGACGACCAGCTTACAGAGGGTGGTTTTTATAAAGCAGTAAATGAAGCTATTTATGATTTAATTGTGCTAAAAGCTATGATTATTAAAAGGTCATATAAACGTACAACAAGAATAATTAGAGCCATTGATACAAACAAGGGTGGTTTTACTAATATTATTAAAAGTGAAATTATACCTGTGTATGAAAGGCGTTCGCCGTATGATATATATCCTGCACCCGATTCTAATGGTATAGATGATGGATATTTATTTGATAAAATATCGCTTACCCCAATGCAGTTGCAAGAATTAATAGGGTTAGATGGATTTGATGAGAAAGAGATTAATGCTGTTCTTGAAGAATATAGAGACGGAGGACTTCACGAATGGACAGCAATAGATACATACAGAACCTCTCTTGAAGAGAAAGCTCCGCAGGCTATTACTGATTCAACAAAGATAGATTGTCTCGAATTTCACGGCTATATACAAGGCTTTTATTTAAAAGATTGCGGTATTACAGTTAAAGATGAAAATAAATGGTATTCGGTTGTTATATGGAAAATAGCAAATCATATTATTAAAGCTATGCTTAATCCAGATGACTTAGGCAAAAAACCTTATGCAAAAGCTTCTTTTGTTGAAACGCCTGGTGCTTTTTGGGGAAGAGGTTTGCCAGAAATTATAAACGATTTACAGGACGGAGCTAACGTCTCTGCACGACATTTATTAAACAATATTGCCATAGCGTCTGCTCCGCTTACAGAATTTAATAAGGATAAAATGGAAGATGGCGAATCACCTACACTATATCCCTGGAAAACCTATATTTCTACGGACAAACAAATGAATGAAGCTCCTGCTTTAAGGGTTTATAACATACCTATGCACTCGGAAGAGCTTATAAATTCTATTAACTTCTGGATATTGAGAGCAGATGAACAAAGTGGAATACCAGCTTATGCTCACGGCAGCACAAGAATTGGTGGGGGTGGAAACACAAGTTCGGGATTAAGTATGTTAATGAATGCTGCTGCACGTGGAGTTAGAAATGTTGTAAGGAATATAGATAATGGTATTATTATACCGACTATACAAAAGCAATTTTATGACGATATGAAGTTTGGTATAGATATGGAAAGCATCCCTGATATAACAATAGTCGCCAAAGGCAGCTCAGCAGCATTACAGAAAGAGCAATTAGCACTTAGGCTTAATGAATTTATGGTTGCTACTGCAAATCCAGTTGATACACAAATCGTGCCACCGCAAGGCAGAGCTTATGCTATTAAGGAATATGCCAAAGCACTTAATCTTAATGCTGATAAAATATTGCCTAATCAAAAAGATTTGCCGCAGAAAGTTGAACCACAGCCAACTGAGACTGACCTTGCTAATCTTGCTAAAACTAATCCAGCGGCGTTTCAATCATTAACTGGTGGAAGTGCAGTTAAAAATACCCCACTTGACAATGCGGGAAATAAAGTTAATAATGTAGATAACAGACAATTCGGAAGAGAGGGTCGATAAATGGATATCAAAGAATACAAAGCTCTTGCCGCAATAGAGAATGATGACATTTTTATAAATATACTAAAAGAAAGGTATGACAATTATTCATTTCTTGCCTGCAAGTTAGGTGCTGACAACAGCAACAAATCTATACATTATGGTGGTATGGCGATGGCTATACGAGATTTGTTAAACGACATTAAAAATTCGAGGGAAACAATTAAAAAAATGAAACAGCAGAACGAGTTAGCGAGGTAAAAATG
>JALTGP010000188.1 GCA_027076905.1 Campylobacteraceae bacterium
AACTATCATCTACTTTCACTGTTGAGTCAGAGGATGGAAACTATACCAGCAATCAAAACTTTGCACTACACTCTATAGGTGGAACACCCGTTATGCCTCAAAATATATTAAGAGTTAACGATGACCAGAATAGAAAACTAGCACCATTCAATAGGCTTGTTTTATCAAAAGATAAATTTTTAAAAAATAATGAAGGTAATGTGACTATTGATATTTTATATAACATGCAAAAGAATTTTAATGATTCAACTAACCCTATTACTGTTAATTTTATCTCTATAGATGCAAATGCAACAGAGGCGAAGGCAAGAATTAGAAATGAAGAGGTTACTCCTAAAGGCAAAGAGAATATAAACAATGGAACAAGAACATTCTATTTTGCAAGAATTGCATCCAAAATGAAAAATTTTCCAGAGACCAATAAAATGATTATACAAACACCTCTATATGTAGAGATATATTGTAAGATTCCAGGGAATAGAGCATGGTGTGACAATACTATGAACCTAGAAAATATAGGTAGAAACAGTGAAAATACAGATAGAGGTTGGTACTTAGCAAAAGAGCATAATAGAACCGTAGATGGAAGAATAAATAGACTTGTTTCTGATAATGACCATACTAGAATACTCCATACCAATCCCATATCTGATTTTAAAAATGGAATTATAGATAATATTGAAATAGGATATACAGATAAGATAATAGATGGTACATACGAAGCTGAAATAGCTATTGATTCAGATATTTGGTTACGATTTAATACAAAAAATATTAGTGGTATGCCAGAAGGAACCTCATCATATTTTGTTACATTTAAAGGTATTGCGGACACAACTGGGGTAGGGAAAAAAGGTTATATGATGCTAGGACGACCACAAGTTGAACGTAATGGTAAAATGTCATGGTAGAAAAGAGGTGTCATATTAAAACAATACCATATAAACGTGGTATTGCAATGGTAGAGCTTATATTTTCACTGGTTATTATGGGTATTGTTCTGCTCTCAGCCCCCATGCTGATTCAACAATCTATAAATAGTGGAAATATTGCATTGCAACAAGAGGCCATAGTCGCAGCAGCCTCTCAAACATCGGTTATACTCTCAATGTACTGGGATGAAAATAATAACAGCAACTCCGCTGTTTCGCCTATGCTTGATGTAAATAGAGCTCCTTTTGAATTGGTAACAGGATTAAAGCCTAGAGGGTTATTAAATGGGGTAAATGGACGAAGTAGTACCAGTACCGCAGGAAATACATTACCTGCCACATCACCAGCTGATTTTGGTATTGACCCTACAGCAGATGAAAATACTACAGAGATAGATTTTACAGATTTTGATGATGTTGATGATTATGATGGTAGTAATTTTAACTTAAGCGTATTTAATGGTGAAACCACCAGTGCAGATGTAGGGGACTATGTTGATGTTAATATTTCAATGGCTACAACCATAAATTATACCGAAGATAGAGTCACTTCAATGAATACCACATCATTAAATGGTACAACACTCAACTTAAATAATAATATTAATAAAAATGATTTGGCTACTGAAACTAATATTAAATTTATTAGGGTTAACCTCACTTCAAAAAGTGGGATAAAAGAGCTAGATAAAAATATAACATTTGAAGCTTTCTCTTGTAATATTGGAACAAGTTTACCACAAGGAAGTAACCACCTATGATAAAAATTAAAAAAGCTTTTTCTCTTATAGAGGTGATATTTGTACTTGTTATTCTGGGTATTGTCGCTTCTATTTCATCACAAATAATTGTACAAGTTTATGAAAATTATATTACTCAAAAAGCACTTTATACAAGCACAACTAAAACAGAAATAGCCATTAACCAAATTGTCAATAGATTAACTTTTGTAATAGATGGTACAACTATTTCAAAAGATCCACTCACACCACCCTATACAAAAGACAATGAAAATAAGAATTGGATAGCATTAAAAAATCTAGATATTACTTTACCAAACTTTAAAAGATTTACTACCATAGAGTGGATAGGCTATGATAATGATAGCTTTTCAGCAGGTCAAGTACCATATTGGAGCGGACTTGCAAACTATGATGGAAGTGGTATCTCAAGAAAAATATTTGAAACACCTGGGTCACGATTAGATTTAGTAAACACAATTATAGGCAATTTATCAGATAACAAAGTCTCACTAACAGTAGGAAGTACCCAACTACCTGCTGTTATTTTTACAGGGGTAAACTACCTAGATACCACTCCTGCCATTAAATATGACCCTGCTTGTATGGGTCTGGTAAATGAAAATAATACCACTTGTATATCTCGCGTATCTATGAATGATAATACAAATTTTAATTTTCCTGATGAGAAACCAAAAACTATATATGAACGCTATAAACTAGCATGGTCTGCCTATGCTTTGGTTCCTGAAGAGGATACGACTACTGGTTTATTTAATCTTAATTTATACTCTAACTATCAACCATGGAATAATGAGACCTATAAAGATGGAGACAAAAATCTACTTATCAATAATGTCTCGGTATTAAAATTTACTGAAAATGGTGGAGTAATACAACTAAAACTATGTGTTAGTGAAAATATTGGTAAAGATTATAATATCTCCAGCTGTAAAGAGAAAGCGATTATACGATGATAAATCAAAAACAGATGATAAATAGAAAACATAAGAAAGCATTTTCAATGGTAACAGCTATTTTTGTTATCGTTATTATGGCAACACTCTCATCTTCTATTATGGGTCTAACAGGAAAAACTGTCAAAGCAACAACGCACCAATACCAAAAAGAACAGGCTCAACTTCTAGCAAGAAGCTATACAGAGTTAGCCATATTCTATGTTATACATTATGATAGAACCACAACACCTGACTGTCTTGAAACCATTACCGATCACTTTGGAGCCACAGGCAATAATGGTTACGATATACATATAAATATTAAGTATTTGGGCAATGATACTCTTCTTAATGGATGTAGCAAAAGTATTTTAGCAGATGGAACAGTAGGAAATAGTGCAACATGGACTGATAATGGTGTCGGAAAAGGTGGTATTAACTCTAGCATCTCTTTAGTAATTGATACTTATATAATGTATAAAGATTTTGATGACCCAAGTGATAGAAATATAACATTTCACAGAAGAACATTACAGAGGATTTAAGTTTAAGTATAAGTAAAGATGATAATATAATATAAAACAGGAGAAAACAGATGTTAAAATATAATCTCTTATTAATACCTATTATGTCAATTGGTTTAAATGCTCAAAGTGATACAGAGACCTCATCACCAAAA
>JALTGP010000189.1 GCA_027076905.1 Campylobacteraceae bacterium
CTTTTAAGTAGTTTTCATTTTTCATTTTCATCCTTGCATGGATAAAAGTATAGCGTATTTTTAATTGAAGATTAAAGGATAGAAAACAACTCTATCCTCTTATATTTTAGTGAAAATCCAAATCAGCTTCAACAACACCTATTAGTGCAACTTGCTCAGAATAAGTATCATCTATATGTGAAGAGAAGTCTCCTTTTTGTGTAAACAATCCTCCAACAGCTCCTCCAATAGCACCTGATGAAAGGAAAAAGGGTCAGGTGATAGTAATAAGTTATTGCATCGGCTAAAGCCAACCCTACAAGTCATAAACAATAATAGAGTTAAAAAAACAACACCATTAAACAAGACCAAATAGATTTTAAATACAATGCGAAAAGCTTTTTTTGAAGATTTTTAAAAGAGGCAGTAGAAATAAGGAGGAGTGGAATCCCCAAGCTCAACTAACGATTCCACTCCACAAGCAGAAGGCTCATTAGAATTTTAACCAACTCTTGGTTAAGGTTTGATGATGTAGCCATACAAACCTATTGTTAAGCATCCCCCTAAATCTGCTTGGGGTCTTTTTTTACATTTTGTGCCATAAAAATCTTCCGTAATGTATAAATCATAACGTTACAATTTTTTGGAATCGGCGTGTTTAGACCCGAACGCTTCGGGGGTAAAGCCCTCCGACTCCCATCTTTTGTAACATTATGGGTCCTATGTTGTGTGTCTCTGCTGGGCTAAGTTTACTACCCTTGGAATCGGAGACTTTAGTCCCGAATAGACGAGGCTAAAGCCATCGGTTTGAAATGTTGTAAATATGTCTAAGGAACACCAAGCAAACAAAACCAATAAGGAATAAACTTTATCTATTAGACTAAACCATTTTCCACCTTTAACTCCGTTATCCAGAGCTATCAACATACTTTTAGTCCATATTGATGTTTCGTGTATTGTATTTCTACTACACTCTTTATCTTGTTTAGTTGTCTCCAACACTGATGATAATGGCACTTGCTCCATCTTTATCTCCTTTTGGTATCTTATCTTCCTATCCTCCTTTGCTAATCCAACTTTACTATTTTGAACTTCTCACTAACTATTAGTATCAACCCTTTATCTATTTCATCAATGGATACACACCTTAGTTTGGTCACTCAGTTTTCTCTGACATTTCTGATAAAGTTTAACAGTTAGTTACACTACTATGAGGACTCTGACTCCTTTTAGCTATCACATTAGCCAAGAGGTATCCCCTCTTTTCTCATTCAATCTTCTTATCATTCCATCCTCAACCATACAATACAATCTCACAATCGCTTTAGCTACCACAACAGCGTTATGAGTGTGTTTCAGACTTCGCCACAACCTAGTAGGCTCGTCATTGCATCACACCGAAACAGGTTCGTTATCCTACGGACTAATAATTCGCTTTCAATTACTCCCCACCCTGCCTCACGGCAACGCAGTTATTTTCAGCTACAAGGTTTATGGTTTACCTTGGTAAGGACTTGCACCTTACTGGTTGAATGCCTTCGAGGGCGTACTAGGTTCGGTAACACCGAACATTTAAACATAAAGAAAAAAATCTCTTCTCTCTCCTCTTATGTATGTTCGGTGTTACCGAACATACATATTTTCAATGTAGATATTCAACATCTGACACCTAGATTAGACATGACCCCATCTTTCTATTCCCACCAAAACGATGGGAATAAAAAAGTGGAGGTTTAAATACTAACTTGTTTCAAAGCACTCTCCACCAAAAAAGTACTACGATTAATATTCTGACTCTTAGCATACTTATCAATTTGCTCTAAAGCATAAAGAGGAATAGTGATATTAATTCTCTTAGTCTTCATAAGATGAGAAGGCTCTTTAATAACATCGCCTTTTTCAAGAGCCACATCTAAATAACAACTAAAAGCAGATTTTGCATCATTAATAGCCTCTTCTATACTCTCCCCATCTCCTGCAATAAATGGTAAATCAGTATAGTAAGCTAAAATCCCACCACCCTCTTCATCTGAAAGTTTTCGTGTGGCTATTCCATACTCTAAATTTAGATAATAAGCTTTATTCTTCATCATAAACTCCTAAAGATTTTAATGCCCGAATGACATAATATGCCTTAACAGGTTTTTTATAAGGTATCACTTCATCATTACAACCCTCTTTTCTAAAAACCCAATGACTGCCACCAGTGTTATTGGCTTCATATCCATGTGAGATTAAAAGTTTTTTCAAGTCTTCAAATCGTACATCTTTTGGATTGTTTTTCATGGCTTGTAATAGTTTCTCTTTTTTACTCATGGTGTACCTTGTATTCATGTATACTTTTATTATACACATATTTTATAAAAAACATTAGACTTCTGAGAATTTTGTCTGAAATTTCATGGGTTTTTAAGGTGGCGAATCATATCTATTCCCACCAAAACGATGGGAATAAAAAAGTGGAGATTTAATCACTGGGGTGTGAAGTGTTTTTAGTGAAATTAAGGTTACACCCAAAATAAAGTAATAACCAATCAGTTAACAGAACAGTTTAACCAAAGCTTATTTACTAAAAAGGAACTAAAGCTAATTACTATTTTATGGGGTAACGGTAAAGTTAAACCTAATGATTCTTTGGTAACTAGAAAAGAGGTTTTAGAAACTATTGGAGATACTAAAATCAATACTACTAATTAAGCATGGTGGAAATTGTAACAATAGTAAAAAAGATGAAAATTTGTAAAAAATAGGTGTTTTTAGAGTGTGAGTATCCCCTATATAATGCTTAAGCCTAACAAATGCCTATTTTATGGGGTTTAAAGATGGTGCGGATGAGAGGACTCGAACCTCCACGCCGTAAAGCACCAGATCCTAAGTCTGGCGTGTATACCAATTTCACCACATCCGCATGTGGTACACCCATTAGGATTCGAACCTAAGACCCTCGCCTTAGAAGGGCGATGCTCTATCCAGCTGAGCTATGAGTGCAACATAAATATAATACTTAAATCAATTTTAAATGGTACGCCAGAGAGGACTCGAACCCCTAACCCTCAGATCCGAAGTCTGATGCTCTATCCAATTGAGCCACTAGCGCTTCTTCATTTTATTGGTTAAGTTTTGAAATCTCTTTTACCAAAATGGGGTAGGCGACGGGGCTCGAACCCGCGACAACCTGTGCCACAAACAGGTGCTCTACCAACTGAAC
The DNA here is from genome assembly GCA_027076905.1 of Campylobacteraceae bacterium. Taxonomy (GTDB): domain Bacteria; phylum Campylobacterota; class Campylobacteria; order Campylobacterales; family Sulfurovaceae; genus UBA1140. The sequence goes on from JALTGP010000189.1 coordinate 3,188, forward strand.
TACGCCTACCATAATTGTTTGATTTAACTATTATATTGAAAATTTAAATATCTAAATGGTCGGAGTGAAAGGACTCGAACCTTCGACCCCCTGGTCCCAAACCAGGTGCGCTACCAGACTGCGCTACACTCCGAAACATCACTTTTTAGATAGAGTCTATCTGAAAAAGGAATGCAATTATAATCAAAAATAGTTTTAATGTCAAGGGTTTTTCAAATAAAATTTTAAAATTATCTATTTAAGCCTCTTTCATCTATTTTTACAAGCTCGATTGTATCTGTATTACCATCACTATAGGTAGCTACAATACCCTCATTGAAGCCATAATAGAACTCATTTGTTTGGTCTCTATTTCTACATACAACTTTTAATACCCTATAAAATTCTATCCTTTTAATAGTGATGGCACGGTAAAAATCATCAACCGTACAGAGGTTAGAAGAGGACTGAAAGATATCTCTGTCTCCTATTTTTACAAATCTCTGCACCTGAATTTTAGAGCCATTTGGCTCTTTTACCTCTATAGCATCTCTTCTGAGTCGAAGTGTGGTTAGTCCATCATCACTATCTCGCTCAACATAATTGTCATCAAACACCCTAACAGTTTCGATAATATAATCATCTTTTCTACCATCTGTATAGATATCATACTCTACTTGAAAAGAGCTTTTGGGGGTCATATAATCCCACATATCGTAGATTGTACGTCCCTCATTATTGTCTCTTACTATCTCTTCTTCTGTTGTTCCACATGCCAAGAAGAGTGTTCCAATTGAAATTAATAATAATAATTGTATTTTTTTCATAATTTTATTCTCCTAATATATAATTTATTATTTTTATCAAATTATAGCGTAAAACTATCTCTTTCAAGGGGTGGATGAAAGCGGTCGAACTGCTTTGCTACTTTTTCTTAATAACTATTGATTCTTGTATTAAAGTAGTATATTATCTTTTTCTGTAAGAGAGTGCTTCTAATATATGCTTTTTTTCTATCTCTTTAGATGCGTCTAAATCAGCAATGGTTCGGGCTACTTTTTTGATGCTTCCCAAACTTCGGTGAGAGAGTGAAAAACGCTCAATGGCTGAATCAAGTATCCTCTCTGCCTCTTGGGTTAATATACAAAATTGTTCAATCTCATACTCTATAAGTTTTCCATTAAGATTATTTTGACCTCGCTCTTTTTGGAGGATAAATGCTTGGTTAACCATACTTTTCATCTCTTTTGAGCTTATTCCTTTTTTATCTTGAGCTGAAATCTCTTGCATCACCACAAAAAGGTCGATACGGTCTAAAAAAGGGTCTGAGAGCTTGTTTTTGTAGCGTTTAATCTCCTGTTCAGAGCATCGACATGCTTTTCTTTTTGAGAGTAGATTCCCACACGCACAGGGATTCATGGCAGAGACAAACATAATGTCTGCGTCATATTCTACTTTTGAATGTACGCGTGAGATATTGACTTTTCGGTCTTGTAGTGGTTCACGCAACGCCTCTAAAATATTTTTGGAGAAGTGTGGAAGCTCATCAAAAAAGAGAATCCCCTTGTGTGCCAAAGAGACCTCTCCAATACGTGCTTGGGTAGAGCCACCTCCAAAAATAGAGGCACTTGTAGCCGTATGGTGAGGGGAACGAATGGGACGTTTGGCTAAAAAACTGGGTACTGTTCCATCCAAAAATTGATGTTTGGCAATGGAGAGCATCTCCTCTTCGAGCAGGGGTGGCAGGATATCTTTGAGACGTTTGGCAATCATACTCTTACCACATCCTGGGTTTCCTTCCATCATAAAATTGTGCATTCCTGCTGCTGCAATTAGGGATGCTCTTTTTGCAATATTTTGACCTTTCACATCCCTAAAATCACTCTCTATACTTCTCTCATCATAATAGTTCATATCTGCAATAACTAAGCTTTCTGATTGATAATCAAACTTTTGAGTAGAGGCTTTATAGGATTTGTTTTTGAGTATAGATATCGCCTCTTCTAAACTATCTACGGCAATAAACTCAACTCCTGCAATGTGACTAAGATGCTCCATTGCCTCTTTGGGGACAATCGTTCGTTTGAGTATTCCTTGCTCTTTAAGAGAGAGAATCAGAGGAAAAAGGGTTGAACTCGACTTCACACGACCGTCAAGCCCCAACTCTCCAAAGACATAAAGATCTTTTTCATCTATCTCTTGTTTCTGCAAGGCTATAAGCAGTGCAATGGACAAATCAAAATGGGTTCCCCGTTTTTTAATATCGCTTGGGCTTAAATTAATGGTAATTTTAAGTGGAGGAAACTTAAAATTGTTGGTAAGAAGTGCTGATTTGACACGCTCTTTAGACTCCTGAATATCTGAACTCACCAACCCCACCACAGCAAACCCAGGTAGACCTCGGGTAAAGGTGGCTTCTACCTCTATCTTATTGGCACTTAATCCCACAAGTGTGGCAGAAAGCAGAGAGTTGACAATAGTTTTAGTTTTTGGCTTAGTTGGGGTGGGTGGAACATTACCACTATGACTATTTTGGCTCATGATAATATTATAACATAAAAAAATAAATTATGTTTAAATATTTCAAATTATACGGGTGATGCTTGACCTTGGGTAAATTTGTTGTTTGAAGATTCCTTATAACTATTTAGGAATACAAATTAAATAACTACCAAATTTCAAAGGCAACTAAACAAATATCTTTAACTCTAGTTTTCCTTGAATTACGGGGAGTAGTCCTGCGTCAAACTATAGCTAAATCTATTCGTTTATTTACCTATGAAAATCGGCACTTATTTAATTTGCATTCCTTAAGGAATAATATAAACAGGTGTTCCTTTACTTGTTTGATTCCAAACCTCTTCTAGGTCATCATTGCTCATGGCGATGCATCCCTCTGTCCAATCGGTAAGCATTGGCATCCAGTCACCTATTGGGGAGAGTCCCCAGCTTAGTGGAGTACCATGTATCATAATCATTCCTCCTGCTGATGCACCTAGCTTTTTAGCTTTAGCTTTATCTTTTTTATTTGGATAGGAGATATGAATGGATTTGTTATATTTTTTGCTAGCCTGTCGGTAGTCTAAGATATAGTTTCCTTCGGGAGTTTTAAAATCACCCTCAATCTCTTTTGCTCCTGTTGGGATAGTGCCTAATGAGATGTGAAAACGTCGGTAGATATGTCCTCCTGAAGAGAGATAGAGCATACGGGTTGATTTTTTGATAATAACTTTATCTGCACCTGTTGAGCAGTCGGCTTGGAGTCCAAGAGAGGTGGAAAAATAGGTAATGAATAGAAAAATAATAAAACGAAACATTAGGATAGCCTTATAAAAAATTGGTTAACATTTTTTTTCTAATCTTATCACACTCATCCTGAAGGATGCTCAAATCTTGGGAGTTATCAATCAAATAAGTAGCTTTTTTCCTTTTTATTTCGATGTCTATTTGGCTATTAATTCTAAGTAGTGCCTCTTTTTGGGTAGATCTGTCTCGTTCCATCAAGCGTTGAAGCTGTATCTCTTTGGTTGTATATACCACAATGCTCTTTTTGATAGGATAACGGTTGGATTCAAAAAAGAGAGGAATATCTATAATATAAGGCTTTTTTTTCTCCTCTAAGGGCAAAGAGCATTGTTCTATCTCTTGATATATGAGAGGGTGAAGCAGGGTCTCTAATTTCTGTTTTGCCTCTTGATCTGAAAAAATCAGAGTACCTAGTTGTTTTCGATTAACACTTTTTTTATCAACATTCTTTTTTGTAATATATTGACTACCAAAAAGCTTCTCTATCTCTTGATACTCTCTGTCTAGTACTTGATGTGCTACCCTATCTGCATCTATAATAGTAAACCCAAAATTTCTAAATATGGAAGCAACACTGCTCTTTCCTGTGGCAATACTGCCCGTTAATGCGACTGCGTAATCAAATACCATTATTTTCCTTATCAATCTTTTTTATCTTTAAAAAAAAGATATTATAATGCAATCTTATTAAACCTCATCATTAAAAAGGAAAATTTATGCCATTTAGTTCTCAAAACCGTGTAGGTACTCTACAAGGTATTGCTTTTGTTGCTCTTATTGCACTTCTTGCCACGCTTCTATCAGGAGTTGATGCTCTTAGGAGCTTGGGGATTTCACCCCTTGTTGTGGGTATTGTAATTGGTATTGTATTTGCCAATACACTACATCATAAAATGCCAATCTCATGGGAGAATGGTGTTACTTTTGCGGGAAAAAAAATCCTACGTTTTGCGATTGTCTTTTATGGTTTTAGAATCACCTTTCAGCAAATAGGTGAAGTGGGACTAGAGGGCTTTTTGGTCTCTTTGATTATGTTGGCTACCACCTTTGTACTTGGAACATGGTTGGGAACTAAAGTTTTTGGAATGGACAGTGATACCTCAATGCTCACTGCATCAGGAGCAGCCGTCTGTGGAGCAGCTGCTGTTTTAGCAACCGAGCCTGTGCTAAAAGCTGAAGAGCATAAAGCAGCAATTGCTGTCTCTATGGTGGTTCTTTTTGGAACAATTTCTATGTTTTTATACCCTGTGCTTTATACCTCAGGTGTGTTTGATATGACGGCTAAGGAGTTTGGTATCTATGTAGGAGGAACAATTCACGAGGTAGCTCAGGTGGTTGCCGTTCCTGCTTCTGTGCCAGGGTTGAGTGAAGATGCAGCCAATTCAGCTGTAATTGTTAAGATGACACGTGTTATTATGATTGCTCCGATGTTGATTATTTTAGGAATTTACCTCTCCTTTAAAGCTAAAAAGAGTGGGGGAGAGAGCAGTGCGGTGAAACTGGTAATTCCTTGGTTTGCTGTCTATTTTATTGGGGTAGCAGGGTTCAACTCATTGCACTTGGTTCCTGAGGCTATTGTCAATGTCATAAATGAGATAGATACCTTTTTACTGACCATGGCGATGACTGCTTTGGGTATAGGGACACGTTTTGCCAAGTTTAAAGGTTTAGGATTAGCTCCTCTATATACTGCTTTTGGAATGTTCTTGTGGCTTCTGGTTGGTGGGTATTTTATTACCAAATTTATCTGTAGTATCTTTTAAATAGTATCTAGTAAGAGGTCTATTTTAGTTTTTTATGTTAAAATCTTTAAAAAATTTATAAGAGTTTATTCATGAAAAACAGACAGTTATTTTATCTACAAATTTTTGCCACAGCTCCCTTGATACTTTTTCTTCTCCTCTACACCAACCATGTTTGGTTGGTGGTTCTTCTATCTGTTTTCTTGGTCTGTAGTATCTCTGCTTATCGAAGGAAGGCACCCTTTTTCAAGCTCCCAGTGGTTGCTCTCTTAACAGGTAGCTTTTTGCTCTATGCTTTTGTGGGATTGGGCAATCAAGATGCACCCGAAACTTTTAAATCTCTCACTCCCAAAGACTCCTTTGTCACTTTTCGATTTAACAAAGTTAATAAAATTGATGAGATGTGTTACTATGTTGGGATTGATAAAAATGTGAAGTTTGACCTCTCCTATGCCAAAGAGGGTAAATGGGAGAAATTTTATAGCTATTCAAAAAACTTTCCTTTCTCTTATCGTTGGAAATGTCTTGATGTGAATGTTACAACACATGAGGTAATGCTCAATATCAAACAGGGTGAGATGATGCTAAATGAGGTGCGTTTTATGCATCATAAAAAATTAATACCGTTTAAGAGCAAATCAAAAATGCTCAACGATGAGCCTCTTGCCAAGATGGGGACAACCTTTAAAGAGGGGATGTATTTTGATGAGATTTATCATGGACGAACGGCATTTGAGCTGATACATGATATTCCTGTCTATGAGACAACACACCCCTATTTGGGAAAACACATTATTGCTGAGGGGATTAAGCTCTTTGGAATGAACCCTTATGGTTGGCGATTTATGAATGTTATCTTTGGTGCATTTTTTATCTTTGTAGCGTACTATTTTGCTCTTTTACTATTCAAAGAGAAGGAGTTTGCTTTTGCTTCAGCGTTTGTGATGCTTTATAGTTTTATGCACTTTACACAAGCACGAATAGCACTTATTGATACTTTTGGAGTGCTTTTTATCTTTATCTCCTACTACTTTTTATACCGTTTTATTATCAAACAGAAACTCAAATGGCTCATGCTTAGTGGGGTCTTTTTTGGACTTGCAAGTGGAATAAAGTGGTCGGCAGTCTTTGCTTCGTTAGGGTTCTTGGCAATTGCACTTTTTCTGCTCGTCTCCAAATACCCACTAAAAAAACAGTTTGCAGGATACAAACTCATCCTCTATGGACTACTTAGTTACTCTGTGGTGGCTGTTGGGGTCTATGGATTGACCTTTTTTGATATCTACCTAAAGACAGGTAGTATCCAAAAGATTATAGAGTATCAGGTAAATATGTATAGCTATCACTCCTCTTTGGTGGGAACCCATGCCTATAGCTCTCCGTGGTGGTCTTGGCTTATTGATATGAAGCCGATGAACTACTACAGAGAGGTAAAAGAGGGGATGTTTACTTCGATTACCTGTTTTGGAAATCCTGCAATTTTTTGGACAGGAATTGTAGCAATACTCTATCTATTTTATGTGGCAATTAAAAAAAGAGTACTCGAAGCCATTTTTATTCTGTTTGCCTTTTTAGCACTCTACCTACCCTATATCTTTGTTTCACGGCTCATGTTTATCTACCATTTTTACTACGCAGTGCCATTTCTGATTTTAGCAATCATCTATATGTTACGCGATATTATGGCGTGGCGTAAAGGGTTTGATAAAATCTACTGGATATACTTGGCACTTGTGGCATCTCTCTTTTTAATGTTCTACCCTATTTTAAGTGGCTATACCATCGAAAAAAGCTATGTCGATACCTATCTCATTTTTATTAATGGTTGGTGGTTATAATAGATTTTTTGCACAACTAGTACCGTTCACGCTAAGTAAACCCAAATTTAATGAAATGTCCTTATGGCTTTAGCCTCGCTTTGTTCTGGACTAAAGTCGAAAATTACGAATTACGTAACGCCTCATACTCCTTGGGAATTAGATATTCCTCGGTTTTTATAGGCTCATTAAATATCCCCTTCTCAAACCCAAGCTCATATAGTTTGTCAAGTGCTTTGAGTTGGAGTTTTGAGAGTTCTACGGACTCATCAGAGGCATACATATCAAGATATTTGGTCAACATTGCATCAGAGATTCGTACCAAGTTTTCATCTTCTAGTTTTCTACAAAGCTCCTCTTTTTTCTCATTGGCGACCTCTACGCCTTCTATGAGAATATTCTCAATATCAATTGCACGGTTAAGGGGGAGACTTCTTCGTATCACCATGCCACCAAGAGGTAGAGGTAGCCCTTCTCCTGCTAGTTCTACCCAGATATCCCACATCTCTTTTTCTACCTCTAGGCTATCATCAAAATCTAAGATAGACTCATGGATTAGTACCCCTGCGTCTACCTCACCATTGATGACTGCTTGTTCTATCTCCAAAAAATCCATATAGATAGGACGTGCATTTGGGTAATATAGCTTGAAGAGCATCGCATTGGTAGTATATTCTCCTGATAGGGCGACCTTGAAGTTCTGTTTGAGTTGTTTTTTTTTACGTCGAATAAGCTTGGGTCCATATCCATCCCCAAAGCTTACAGCCGTGCGAAGTAGGGCATACTCATTTTTAATGATAGGATACATCCCAAAACTAATGGCACTCACATCATAAGTTCCTTTTATCGCCTCTTTGTTGAGTGTTTCGATGTCCAGTCCGATATTGTTAAACTCATAATCTTTGGTATCGACCCAACCAAATTTGATTGCAAAGTACATAAAGATATCATCGGCATCGGGTGAGTGGGCTAGTAGTATTTTTTTCATAAATCTCTCTTTTGTATTCTATTTTCTGTTTTATCAAATTATAGCAAAAAACCACCTCCTTTAGGTGGTGGATGAAAAGAGATGCATAAAAATGATATCTCTATTGAAGATGTTGAGCCTAAGTTTAAGACATTTTATCAAATTATATTATTATGTTTAAAAATAATACTTATTGTTTAAAATTAATATTATTTTGATATAATCTTCTATAGATAATTTACTTTAGAGGGGCATATCATGAATAAGCAAAACATACGTCAGACCATTTTGGGGTTATTAACACTCTTTTCCATCTATCTCTATGCGACTACAGATAACCCCAGTTCTAAAACGATGAGGGTTAAAAAAATAGCACTCATAGATACATCATTGGAAGAAAAACGTACAATAAATTATCTTAATACGATTAGAAAAGAGGCAGGGATGATTCCTCTTAATCGAAATAGTATATTGGAATCTTCGGCGAGAAACCATGCAAACTATCTTATGATAAACCATCAGATAGGACACTATGAAGATAAAAATAAAACAGGATATACAGGAAATTATGGCTCCAATCGTAGTGTGAAGATGGGATATAGAACCTCTCTAATTATAGAGAATGTCTCAAGTAATAACCGTAATCACAAAGAGTCAGTAGAGGGATTGATGGCAGCGATTTATCACCGTTTTGCTTTTTTAGATTTTCATATTGATGAAATTGGTATAGGAGTTGCCCAAAATTTGAAAAATAGAGCAGAGACAGCATTTGTTTATGATATGGGAAGTCAAAAATTGGAGCGTCTATGTACTGTGTCTGAAAACAAAAAAGTTATGAAGCCATTAGCGAATATCTGTTCAAGTCCCAATAGCTATATTAGTAAAAGCAGTTTTATTGATGCAATTCATGATCACCGATATCAAAATGCAAAGTTTGTGGTCTATCCCTATGATGGTCAAGAGGATGTCCCACCTGTTTTTTATGAGGAGTTACCCGATCCACTTCCCAATCATAGTGTGAGTGGTTTTCCCATTAGTATGAATTTTAATGAGATAGAGTTTAAGTCGGTTAAAATAGTAAGTTTTCAACTTTTTGATACCAATGGTGAAGAGATTAGAGATACTATTTTTTATGATTATAAAACAGACCCAAATAAAAAATTAAAAAAATATGAGTTTGCACTATTTCCTCTGCAACGTTTGAATTGGAACAGCCTTTATAATGTTAGAGTAGCATATGAAGCAGATGGTATTATCAAGAGAAAGAGTTGGTTTTTTAAAACACGAAGTTTTGATACGCCTATTAAAACAGTTACTCAAAATATGAACCATTATACGGTTAAAAAAGGAGAGAGTGTTATTTTTTATTTTCCACCACGCTCTTCCCACGATACTTTAGGTAATTTAAAATTTCCTTCTATTTTAGATATAAGTTTTGTAGATAAAAATACAATTAAGTTAAAAGTATTAGAGGTATTTAGTGGAACAATGCTTTTATCCTTTGGTAAACATCAGCTAAAATTAAATGCAACACTTTAATATTGACATAAAAATCAATATCTAAAAACATAATGAGTAAGAATAGTTGTTTCATTTGTACACACGATAATTATAAAATGAACTTATGGTACTCTTATGTTAAATTTATATATTTCCTCTTTATTTTCTGAAAATAGGTAGATAAGTACATTATTTCCCCATATAAATCAATTATTTTTATTATTTTTTCCTATTTTAACAAAAAAAATGAATGAAAAGCCATTTATTGTAAATCAATAAAATAAACTATAGGCAGAATATATTGACTTTTGAAATATTTTTACATTATAATAATTTTGTTCCGACGGTATTCGCAGAAAATACCAAATTTTAAAAGGAGGACAAATGAATAAAATGACTAAAACTTCTAGTACAGATATGAACATTATGGTTGAACAGAGTGTAGAGATGACTAGTAGAAGAGATTTTTTCAGAAAAGCAGCTGTCTATTCAGCATCTGCTGTTGTTGCTAGTAACGTTTTATCACCTGTTGAGCTATTGGCCGCAGATGATGAGAATATTATACATCACCAAAAATGGGGAACCACACTAGGAGATGAACTTAATAAAAATCCTTATGGTGTACCCTCTCCTTATGAGCATAACAACGTAAGAAGAACAACAAGCCTACTCTCATCGGCTGGTGATATGCATGCTGCTGTATCTCTTACTCCATTGCATGAGCAACAAGGTATCATTACCCCTAATGGTCTTTTCTTTACAAGAACCCACAACGGTGTAGCACATATTGACCCAAATAAATATAGATTGATGATTCATGGTCTTGTTGAGAAACCAATTGTCTTAACGCTTGATGATATTAAAAAATATCCAAGTGAGAGTGTTATTCACTTCTTAGAGTGTCCATCAAATGGTGCTGCCGAGTGGAAAGGTCCACAGTTTAACTCTGTACAGTTTGTTAAAGGTATGATGAGTTGTACTGAGTGGACAGGTGTTCGTCTTAAGACTGTACTAGCAGATTTAGGTGTTGACCCTAAAGCTAAATGGATGTTAGCAGAGGGTCAAGATGGTTCAGAGATGAGCAGAACCGTGCCTACTGAAAAAGCTATGGATGATGCGATGCTTGTTTATGCAATGAACGGTGAAGCATTGAGAGCAGAACAGGGGTATCCTGTAAGACTTCTTCTTCCAGGTTGGGAAGCCAATTTATGTGTTAAGTGGTTAAAAAGATTAGAGTTTGGTACAGAACCTTGGTACTGTAAAGAGGAAACTTCTAAATATACAACGCTTACTGCTAGTGGTAAAGCTATCCAGCATTTCTATCCACTTGAAGTAAATTCAATTATTACCTCGCCATGTCCTGAGAAGAACTGGGAGTTCCTTGAAGATGGTGATATGGTTGAGATTCAAGGTCTTGCATGGTCAGGTCAGGGAAAAATAAAAGCAGTTGATTTATCATTTGATGGTGGAAAAAATTGGGTTGAGGCAAGTCTTAAAGGGCTAGTTCTTCCAAAAGCATGGACACGTTTCTCTTATATGCATAAATTTAAAGAGGGTGAGACTCTTCTTCTTTCAAGTAGAGCAATGGATGAGGCAGGATATGTTCAGCCAACTGTAAACCAAGAGAAAAAGATAATTGGGGTTGAGGGTGTTTATCATAGAAACTCTATCTGTACTTGGGAAATTATGAAAAATGGGGAGGTTAACAATGTTCAAATGCGTTCATAAGAGTATAGCATTAACGGTAGCAACTTTAGTATTAAGTTCAGTCTCTATTTTTGCTTCTGAGGCAAAAAAAGATGCTATTGATGGAGGTATGACTTATACTAGAGATAAAGGTATGTACTCTAATTACCATATCAACTCACAAGTCGATGCACTTAAACTTAACTATGGTAGAACGCCAACTGCTAATGAGTTAAAAGCCTGGGATACCGATATTATGCCTGACGGAACTGGTCTTCCAGAGGGTGAAGGTAGCGTAGAAGAGGGTGATGAATTGTATGAAGAAAATTGTGCTGTTTGTCACGGTGACTTTGGTGCTGGTGGAGTAGGATACCCTACACTAACAGGTGGAGATATCTCTTCACTTAAAAATCAAAGAACAGCTCCAGGTATGGATGCTCCAAAGAGAACCATTGGAACATACTGGCCACAAGCGAGTACACTAATATGGTACATCAGAGATGCAATGCCTTACGCACATCCAAAAAGTTTGACTGATAATGAGATTTATGCAATTACGGCATTTTTATTAGCCAACAATGAGATTGAAGTAGATGGTAAAGTACAAGAGGATGCAGATGTTCTTAACAAAAAGAATTTCATGACAATCAAAATGCCAAACCGAGATGGTTTCTATCCAGATGTAAATGGAGAGAATGGTGTTGAGAATGTACGAAAATTCTTTGCTGACCCAAAAAACTTTGGTGCTAACACTGTACGATGTATGAAAGATTGTAAAGATGATAATGCAACAGTTATGCGTATCGGAATTGAGATGAAAGATGTTGTACCAGGTTACTCTACAGAGAGAGACCTTCCTGCCAAGAAGAAAGGTGGAGCAACACATCCAGGTAAAGAGGCATATGAGAAAAATTGTGCTGTTTGTCATAAAACAGATGCAATGGGTGCTCCTGATGTAGGTAATAAAAAAGCGTGGGCTAAAGTTATGAAAAAAGGTATGGATAACGTTGTAAATAACGCTATTAAAGGTACTGGTGCAATGCCTCCAAAAGGTGGAAACCCTGATTTAACTGATGCTCAAATTAAAGAAATTGTTGATTATATGTCATCAAATAGTAAATAAGATTACGCTTCACAATTAGACCACAAAGAGTCTATATACTTCTTGTGGACTTAGTTTCGTGTTAAAATAAATGAGAAGAGTTTAAGGGAATCAAAACTCTTTAGGAGAGATATTTATTTCTCCTTATTTTAACATTAATGATTCCAGGTTAAATAATCATCAGATGAAAGGAAATTACAGATGAACAGAAGAAAATTTTTAGGTTTAGGTTTAGCAGCAGCAGCTCTAGTACCTGCGGCACTAAATGCAACAGATTTTAGAACAGAGAAGCCAGACATGTGGAAAGCTGAAAAGATGGAAGATGCTATCAAAGCAATTTATGGAGATGCTAAAGTTACTGAAGATAAAGTATCTATCAAAGCACCAAAACTAGCTGAAAATGGTGGAGCAATTCCAGTATTTGTTAAATCTGATATTGAAGGTGCTAAAACAGTAGCTCTTTTCCAAGATGCAAACCCACGTTCAGCAGTAGCTGTATGGACTGTTCCTGAAAATGGAATTATTGATTATGGTATCAAAATCAAAATGAGAAAAACAGGTAAACTAACTGCTATCGTTGAAGATAAAGATGGTAATTTATTCTCAAAAGTTCTTCCTGTAGAAGTATCTATTGGTGGTTGTGGAGGTTGATTTAACCCCCATTGCATTAAAAGATAAAAACGCTCTATAATAAAAACACTCTATAAAAAGAGATTATATTTAAAAGGAAAAACGAATGAAAGTAAAAGCAAAATTAAAAGGTGATGTAATTAAGGTTAAAGTACTGGCAAAACATGCAAATGTTGGTCCAGAAGAGGGAGAAAAAAAGAAAGTTGAAGCTAACTTTATTACATCTGTAGTTGCTAAGTGTAATGATAAAGTTGTTTATGAGTTGAGTGGAAGTGGATTTATATCTAAAAACCCTCTTTTCAAATTCCAATTCAAGGGTGCTAAAAAAGGTGACAAAGTAGAAGTTACTTGGACTGACCTTAAAGGTAAAACTGAAACTAAAGCGAAAGCGATTAAGTAATCAGAAATGTGGACTTAATTGTCCACGTTTTTATAAGTTTACTCTCATAAATTTACTATTTAAAAGTTTATGAGAGTGGATTTAGAAATCTATTAAAAATAAGGAGAAAAAGAATGAAAAGAGTGACATTTTTGTCAATTGTAACAGCTTCACTACTTTTAGTTGGTTGTGGTACAGATAAGAGAGACAATACAGAACCTGTTGGTAAACTTATGAACCAAGTAACTGTTGAGAGTGCTGTTGAAGCAGATAATGTAGATAGTAAAGTTCAACCAACACTAAATGTTAAAGCTGTTGTAACTGATGAGCTAAAAGAGGAGCTTCTTGCTGAAATTCGTTCAGAGTTAGAGCAACGTGCTAAACTTAAATCTGAGATAATAAAAGAGTTATTAGCTGAGATAAAAAGTGCTTCTATTACAGCTCCCGTAGCCGTTGTCGCAAAACCTACTTCTGCTACAAAGCCTGTTTCTGAGGCAAAACCTGCTTCTGAGACAGCTTCAACTGTGGCAAAAACAAAAACGGTTACTACTCTTACTTCTATAGGTGCTGATGCTTCTTTAGCTGATGTTGTTAACGCTGCTCTTGGTGGTGCTAAAGCCAAAGCCACAACAGCAACTGCTTCTAAAGAAGAGGCTGGTTCAACCCAAGATAAAGCATTTGATTATAAGTTAAAACCTAAAAAAGTTGCTGAAAATGTATGGTGTTTCTTTGGTGCATTAGAGAAACCAACCAAAGAGAATGCTGGAAACATGGCAAACAACTGTTATATTAAGACAAATGATGGATATCTAGTAATGGATACAGGTCCTTCATATCAGTTTGCAAAACAAGCCTATAAGGCGATGCAAAAGATTGCAGACCTTCCTGTAAAATATGTTGTTAACTCTCATGAGCATGATGACCACTGGTTAGGAAATGATTTCTACAAGAAAAAATTTGGAACAACCCTAATGGGTCCTAATAGTATTAACACCAACTACAAAGATGGTGATAAAACAAGAATGTATAATATTCTGCCAAAGAATGCTATTGAGGGTACACATATTATCGACCTTGATAAAGTTGTTAAAGAGAAAGAGACAATTGTATTGGGTGGAGAGAAGTTTGATATTATCCCAATGGATGTAAAAGCTCATACAGGTGATGATGTCTTTATCTATATGCCAGAGAGAAAAGTTCTGTTTGCAGGTGACCTTGTTATGAATGGAAGAGTTACATCTGGAAGACATGGTTCGGTAATGGGACAACTTAAAGCATTGGCAATGATGCAAAAATTGGACTGGAAAATACTTGTTCCTGGTCATGGAGTTATAACCGATGCTACTGCGATGGATGAAGCAAATCTCTATTTTAAACTTACAAAAGAGAGAGTTTTAAAAGCTATTGATGAGGGTGTTGATGCTACTGAGATTAATGAAGTAGTTAAGCTTATTGAGTTCAAAGATAAAGCGATGTACGATATATTAAATGCACAAAATATCGGTTTTGCATTTGATGAACTTGAGATGTTAGAGTAGGAGAGTAGTATGAATAGAGAGGTAAAGTTTATAAAAATTTTATTTTTCTCTCTATTTCTATCTATTTTTTTAAACGCATCAGATGTGGATTATGAACTCGACAAAAGTTCCTCTCTTGCTAAAAAAGAGCATAAACATCTGATGCTCTTTCTTCATAAAAACCACTGTGGTTATTGTGAAGGTATGTTTCTTCATCTTGATGAAGAGAGTTTGGCGAAACCTATTAAAAAGGACTTTATTCTTTTAGATATCAATCGTGACGAAGATGATGAGCGTGTTTCATATCAAGGTTTTGAGGGAACAAATAGAGAATTTCTCAAAGAGTTGGGTGTAGATTTCTACCCTGCAATGGTGTTTATAGATGAAAATAATAAGATAATTTTTGATGTTAGTGGGTATAGGTCATCCCAAAAAATATTAACCGTACTCAATTATATAAGCAGTAAATCATATAAAGATATGAGCCTAGAAGAGTTTAGAGATGAAGAGGATTTTTTAGAAGAGGATGAAAAGGAAGATGATAACGAGTAGAAATAGATTTTAAATCTAATGTTTTAAGTACTAAAAAGTAGTATTTTGAACATTAAATTAATAGGAGAAATAAAGAATGAAGAAAACACTTTTGTCGCTAGTAGTAATGGGTGCATTGACCATATCGGTTAACGCTTTTGATTTGGGAAAATATGGTGAGATGAAATTTGAAAATACCAATGACAATCTATTCATCATGCATGGACCTGCGATGAATCCAAGCAAAGATAACGAAGGGTTTATGAATAATCCATCTATCATAGAGGGTGAGCATGGTCTTATTATGATTGACCCAGGTGGAAACTATAATGTTGGTAAAAAGATTCTAGCCGAGGTGGGAAAAATCAGTAAAAAGCCTATTATTGCTATTATTGATACACATAAACATGGAGACCACTGGTTTGCTGGTAAAGCGATGAAAGAGAAGTATCCTGATGTAAAAATTTATGCGTTACAGCATATGATTGATGTTTCAAAAGCTGGTGAAGCTCAAAAATGGTATGATATTTTAGAGAGACTCTCAGGAAACTTATCAGGTACAGATAAAGAGTTTCCTTTCCCAGAAATTGCTATTAAAAATGGTGATGTATTAAATATTGATGGTCAAACTTTTTATATCTATAGCCCAAAAAGAGCGCATACAGATACAGATGTTGTTATCGTTCATACTCAAAGTAAAACGATGTTCTTGGGTGATAACCTTATGAAGAATCGTCTTGGTGGATTTGATGAGTCTTCTAGTATTATAGGAAATATTAAACTTATTGAAGAGGTATTTGAAGCACCTGAACTTACACGTTACGTTCCAGGTCACGGACCATCTGGAAAAAGAAAAGAGACCCTTACTCCATACTTAACCTACATGAAAGCTGTTATTGAGGGTGCAAAAGTAGCACTTGAAGAGGATATGGAAGCGTATGAGGTAAAAGAACAAGTAAAAGCTAAATTACCAAATCATCAAGATTGGGATGAGTTTGATAGTCAGTTAAGTAAACACCTTCAAAAAGCATTGGGCGAATTAGAACAGTTGGACGAATAATCACTTTTTTATTTACTCTTGGTTAACGATAACTTGTTATTATTGACTATCTTAATAAGAAAAATAGATATAAAATAAAAGGAAAACATATGAGATTAATAAAGATTTCAACAATCTTGGCATCATTGGTATTGGCAACAAGCATAGCGAGTTCAGCCACACTAGTAGACCTTCAAGGAACCAAAGGTCAACCTGATAAAGAGTTGGGTGCAATGGTAGAAAAGCTAAACAGTATTGGTTATGATGCTGTTGGGAAAAATGAGCATATTGAAACACACTATTACAATAAATACAAGCAGAAAAACCTTGATTTATTGAATTTCTATCCAGTCGTTGATAAAGAGAGTATTCGAGAGCTTCTTTTGGCAAATCCTGATTTTGGAGCGTATGCACCGTTTAACCTTTTGGCATTTAAAAAATTGGCAAAAGATGGTGGAGATACTACATGGTACGGTCACTTAGATGCCGATACCATGCTTAATATCATTGGTGAAAAAGATGAGGCAAACAAAAAGAAGTTCAAGGATATGGTGGCAAAACTAGATAAGCTAGTAACTGATTCTATGAAGCCAACAGAGAGCAAGAAGTTAACTTTTGATACGCCTCTTCCTGCAGAACCTCTTCTTAAGATGGTAATGAAATTTGATGAACCTGATGATATCGAAGAGTTTGTTGAAGAGTTTGTAATGAAGCATGATACTCTTTTTTCAAAAAAAGAGTTTATCATTGCAGGATTTTTAGACCTTAAATTTGAATATGGAGATTTAGAATTAGATTTTGATAAGTATGATGCTTATTGGGTCTCTTCTCTTTGTCACTTTGGATTCTCTAACGCTGTCTTTAATGATGGAGAGCCACAAGCAGGTGTATTTGCTCCATGTTCTGTCTACTTCTATGTGCCAAAAGGCAAAAATGAACTCCACGTTGGTTATGGAACAGTTGATAACTGGATAAGCAGTACAGGTATCACCGATGAGAAGAAGTTGAAAATGATGAAAGAGGTCTCTACAAATGTTGAAAAAGCATTGGTGGAACTTGGATTTGAAAAAGAGGCCAAAGAGGCAACAAAAGCTCCTGAGAAGAAAGAGGTAGCAAAAACAGAAACACCAAAAAAAGAGGAAGTAAAACCAGAAGCACCAAAAGAAGCGTCTGAAAAAGCTACTAAGAAAACAGAGTGGTTAGATGAGTACAAGAAACTTCATGGCATTAAAAAAGATGATGCTGTTAAAGCAGAATCTCCAAAATCAGCTGAAACTACAAAAGCTGAAGAACCTGTAAAAGTAGCTGAGGTAAAAGAGGCTAAAACAGCTTCTACCCCTCCTAAAACAGCTCCTGTTAGTGCTAGTATAGAAGAGCTTAAATCAGAGTTGGCAAAGGTCAAAGCTGAGTTTGAGGCCTTAAAAAAAAAATACTAATGGTAGCTAAACCTGCTGAAGTTGCTGAAGTTGCAACTCCTGCGAAAGTAAGAGAGAGCATTGTTCTTCCTGCAGAAGTAGCACCTATGGATGATAAATAATTCTCCTAAAAAACTACATTTTTCCATCATATATTGGTGGAGAATTCATCTTATATTTCACCGATTCTATCTGATTCATAGTAAAATCAAAAGAAAAGATTTTAATCTTAAGTGGAACAAGGTAGGACTATTTATAATTTTTCCACAACATCCCCTAACAACAACTACGCTATACTCAAATCAAAAAGAGAGTAAATAGTGGCAGAAAAACTAATCGTAAAACAAGATGATACCCTTCTAAAATTTTTATTTGCAACCCTCAATGGTTGGTCAAAAAAAAAGGTCAAAGAGCGTCTAAAATTAGGAACCGTTGTGGTCAATGGTACGGTCACCACCAAACATGATTTACCCCTATCCAAAGATGATACTGTAGAGATAGGTGTGAGCCAAAAGAGAAAAAATAGTCAAAATGAGACAAAAATATTAGAGATACTCTATCAAGATGCTGATATTATCGCCATCAATAAACCTCATGGTCTGCTCTCCGTAGGCACAACCAAAGAGAACAAACAACATGCTCTAGCACTTCTTAGAAATCAACTTTCACGTAAAAAAGATAAAAAAAATAGCGTCAAAATTTTTCCTGTACATCGCCTAGACCGAGACACATCAGGAGTGTTACTTTTTGCCACATCAAAAGAGGTACGGGAGAAGATTATGGACAGATGGGATGAAGCCCAAAAAGTCTATCTAGCCATTGTAGAGGGCAATCCAAAAGAGCCAATAGGGACAATCAATCAACCCCTAAGACTTGATGAAAAAGAGTACAAAATGCACGTAGGAAAACATAAGTTTGCCAAACATGCCGTCACCAATTATGAGGTAAAAAAAATAGAATCCAAACGCTCTTTGCTGGAGGTCAAACTAGAGACAGGTAGACAGCACCAAATACGGGCCCATCTCTCATGGCTAGGTCATGCAGTAGTAGGAGACGAACGTTATGGAAAAAAAGGGGATAAACTAGGACTCCATGCACAATACCTAAAAATTTATCACCCTGTACAAAAGAGCTTTTTGAGTTTTGAAACAGATGCTCCTATGGAGTTTCACACACTACTTCGATAATTAAGCTGAGAGGTAAATCACTAGTTTTTCTTTGGTGGTTTTTTGCTATAATGGTGATAATCATTTTTTTATTCCATAAGGAGAACACAACACAATGAAGAGAAAGCAAATTTATAATCCAGAATCAATCGAGAAGACCTCTGAACGTAGAATTTTTGGAGGGAATCCTACAGGGATTTTTGAGCTAAATGATATCAAGTACCAATGGGCTTATAATCTATGGGAGGTAATGCTTAACAATACATGGTTTCCTAAAGAGGTTGATATGACCCAAGATATTCCCGACTACAAACACCTAACAGATGCGGAGAAAAAAGCCTATGACAAAGTCTTGGCACAACTTATTTTTATGGATTCACTTCAAACCAATAATATTATAGATAATCTTAACCCTTTTATCACCTCTCCAGAAATTAATCTAATTTTAGTAAGACAAGCTTTTGAAGAGGCTCTTCACTCACAAAGTTACGCTGTTATGGTGGATAGTATCTCTCAAAATAGTGATGAGATATATCAGCTTTGGCGTAGAGACATGATGCTAAAGAGCAAAAACGATGCCATTGCCAAGGTCTACAATGAACTTAGCACTAATCCCAGTGATAAAAATATCGTCAAAGCGATGTTTGCCAATCAGATTTTAGAAGGAATATACTTCTATAGTGGATTTACCTATCTCTATACTCTTGCACGTTCAGGCAAGATGCTAGGTTCTGCACAGATGATTCGTTTTATACAACGTGATGAGGTAACACACCTGATTCTCTTCCAAAATATGATAAAAAGCACCAGAAAAGAGCGTCCAGAGCTATTTACCAAAGAGCTTGAAGATGAGGTCTATGCCATGTTTGAAGAGGCAGTACGACTTGAGAGCGACTGGGGAAAATACATTACCCAAGGACAGATTTTAGGATTGACTGATGATATTATTGAGCAGTATATCAAATATCTAGCTGATGAGAGACTCAAAGCTGTAGGGATGAAAAAACTCTATAATGTTACCCATCCTATAAAATGGGTAGATAACTTCTCAAACTTCAATAACCAAAAGACCAATTTCTTTGAAGGCAATGTAACCAACTACTCAAAAGGTAGTTTAGATTTGGATGATTTTTAATGGACTCTTTTAGGAAAAACCGTGAAATATCAACCCCATAATATTGCCCTACTACAGCTTCAGAGCCATAGCTCTTATCAAAATAATTTAGAGACATTAGTCATGTACCTCAAAAGCAATCAAGACAAAGACCTCATCATCGCTCCTGAGGTCTACCTCACAGCGTATGATTATGAAAATTTTGAGGAGGCAGTCTCTTTTTATGATATTGCCATAGAGACTCTTTTACCCCTTGTCTCTACACAGATATTTCTCTTTAGCATTATCAAAAGAGAGGGGGATATAGTGATTAACCAAGCCATTGTAATTCATAATCATAAAATTGTCCATCAACAGAACAAATATAAACTCTTTAGGATAGGTAACGAGCATCACTACTTCGAAGCAGGAGAACAAGAGGAGATTTGTCCCTTCTCTATCAATGGTATCAATTACGCCATTCTTATCTGTTTTGAATTACGATTCAAAGAGCTATGGAGACAGATAGAGGGGGTAGATATGGTACTCATTCCTGCCATGTGGGGAAAACCTCGCAAAAACCACCTAGAGGTTCTCTCACAAGCCTTGGCAATCATAAACCAATCTTTTGTAGTCGTCTGCAACTCTGCCAACGAAGATATGGCAAAAAGCTCTGCCATCATCTCTCCGTGGGGCGAGGTTATTATGGATGATGAATCAGAAATAATAGAGGCGACTATTGATTTAAAAAAAGTAAAAAAAATCCGTAGGTTGATACCCATTGGAATCAGATAAACACTAAAAAACTATCTGTCCATCTTGTTGCATACGGTGCATAATATCTTTGGCTTTTTGATGCCCTTGAAATGATGCTTTACGACACCACTCCAACGCTTTCTCTTTATTCTCTTCACAGCCTAACCCTTGGTCATACATTGCACCTAGGTTAAACTCTCCTTGAGGTGAGCCTCTTGTGGCTGATTGTTTAAAGAGTATATAGGCTTTTTTATGGCTCTGCTCTACTCCTATCCCCTCTTTGTATAACGCTCCAAGATTGTTAAACGCTTCAGCATTTCCTCGTTTGGCAGCCTCTTCGTACCAAAAGGCTGCTTCGGAATAGTTCTGAACACACCCCTCCCCATTTTC
This sequence comes from Campylobacteraceae bacterium, assembly GCA_027076905.1. Taxonomy (GTDB): domain Bacteria; phylum Campylobacterota; class Campylobacteria; order Campylobacterales; family Sulfurovaceae; genus UBA1140. The sequence goes on from JALTGP010000189.1 coordinate 24,203, forward strand.
AAACATTAGTGCCACATCAAACTGGGCTTGTGGCATATTTTTGACGGCTGATTTTAGATAATACTCATGAGCTTTTACAATATCCTTTTCAACCCCTCGTCCTCTAAAGTAAAGCAGTCCAAGATTGTAACTTGATGTCGCCTCTCCTGCCTCTGATGCTTTTTGGTAATACTCGATTGCTTTGCTATAGCTCTGCTCTGTTCCTAAACCATTATGATAAAAATACCCAACGGTCGCAAGAGAAGCCAAATCCCCATGCCCTGCAATATATTGATAAAGCTCCAATGCCTTCTCATAATTTTTGGCATTAAAAAGCTCCAATGCTTCTGCTTTTAGTTCGCTATTTGGCATGATACTCCCTTTTTCTATTTTTTTCGATTATATACGCATAAACTTAATAATCTATGATAAAATTCATTTTATGAAAAGCTTAACAAGAAAACTGATTTCAGGACTATTTTTATCACTATTGTTTACACTCCCTAGTTTAAGCCAATCAGATTATTATAGAAAAGTTATTATAAAAAAGGAAACAGCATGATTGAACAGAACACAACCATCGAACCATTTAGCCTAAACGACCAATTTGGAGCACCTCACATTCTAGAGAAGATGCCAAGACTGCTTATTTGTAGTTTTGGAAAAGAGACAGGAAAGCTTATTAGTAGCTATTTTAATGCACAGATAGGAGAGTATCTTGCCCTACATGACATTAAACTTATGGCCGATGTAAGTGGTGTCCCATCGCTCTTACGAAAAACTATTATCGTGCCAAAGATGAAAAAGTATAGCTTTGAGATATTGCTCTCCACAGAGTCTAAGTTTAGCAAAAGTTTTCCAAGAAAAGAGGACAAATTAACGGTACTAAAGATTCAAGACCACACAGTTATTGATATTCTTTTTGTTGGAGATGAAGCAGAGCTAAAAGCGACTATAGAGGGGTAATTTTAGAAGAGGGGTAACTTTATCAAACCCCTTGCAGGGTATGCTTCAAAATCTATCTCAACCGTTCCATTTGTTTCAAAAGTTACGCGTATACCCTGCTCTACTAACCAAGTAATAATTGCATAAAAAACCTCATCTTTATGATATAAAAGAGGCTCTCCCCCTGTAATAACCATTTGAGGCAAATAACCTATTTTTTTAAACTCCTCATCCAAATGAGCTATAAGCACAGAAGCATCTTCTACTTTTTCCCAAGAAGAAGCAAAGTGACTATCTACTGCAAAATAAGTATCACAACCCATTTGTGAACGACCATTCACATCATAAGAAGCCCCAAATCCTTGACAAGAGAGATTACACCCTCCTGTGCGTAAAAAGTATGATGGGATTCCTGCGTATTTACCTTCTCCTTGGATGGAGAAGAATTGTTCGGTTAGGTAGAACATTTTATTTCCTTAATTGTGAAACGGGTGGTTTCACTTTTATAATTATTCATCTAAATATTTTTCAATAATCTCTTTTGCTAAACTTCTTTTGTCTAAGTTGTTTTTTCCATTAAAATTATATTGTGTTCTATCTTTTTCCATTTTTATTTTACTCTATACCTTTAGTTAATGGTAGTATCTTACAGCGACAGCACTTCGCATTTTCTTTTTTTTGGTTACTTTTCTTTCTTTCGTTGCGAAACAAAGAAAAAAAAGTGACAGAAAGAGGTCTAAGAAGCAATAAGAAATATAATTTTATGCAAGTTTGGTTTTATCGTGTGACATGGTCACACCTACGCTATTTTTATTAGGAAAAAACTTCATTATATCTTTATCCAACTTTACAATATTGAGACCCTCTTTGTAAGCTTGTGCATACTTTCCTATAACACCATTACTAAAGTCATACTCTTCTAACATCCCATTTTTTTCCTTATCACACATAAATCGCCTCTTGTTCAATTCTCTTTTTTAAAAGTTCATTCATTCTATCTCTAATCTGTACAATATCCATATGCGTTTTAAAATACTCTTCTATATCATTTTTAATAGCAACTAATCCAAACATTGTACTCTTTTTTAAATCTACAACAATATCTATGTCACTGTTAGGAGTAGCTTCATTACGAGCATAAGAGCCA